>CAYYZT010000004.1:15500-28906 GCA_964476015.1 uncultured Chitinophaga sp. | reverse complement strand
AATGTCATCGGGGTCCATGGACAGCTTCCTACCCGAAGGTATGGGAATAATAATCCCAAATACATATACAATATCAAATTTTAACTATTCTTGGAGTGGAAATGCATCTGAAAAAAATAACGAAAACAAAAGGGAAGTAGCTGATGGTTCCATCCCCCCGTCAACGACAGCCAAGCAGTTTGTGAGCACCGGGCTTACTTTTGTTGCTGCTTCTGGAACAGCTGGGTCAGTTCTTCTAGAGAATGCTCCTAGCAATAAAAATCTAGTATTTCATAACAAATATGGATTTAAGATCGTGGGGCCAAATAATTATGGAAGCACAAATCAAAAATATATTGGGAGTTTTAAGAGCATAAATAGAGGTGTAAATACATTTGGTCTTGCGACCACTGGGATATCTTTATTGTATGATGGCTATGTATGGAGAACTGCGGAAACCCCAGAAGAACAATCAGAAGCAAAAAAAGGCTTCTACACAAATGTCATTCTTTCGGGCATTAGCTATGTGAATCCACTTACTGGATTGAGCGCAACAACACTATATTTAACTGCGAATGATCCAACAAACAAAGCTATTTTGGAAAGTAAACGTTTCGACCGTGCTTTTAACAGGAACAATCCTTTATGGAGTTACGAAAGAATGGATGCATATGGTGATTGGGAAGATGCTGAAAGAACAAAAAGATATAGTAAATTAACATTTCAACAGCAGGTAGAGTTGAGCAGGACGTATTTTGTTGCACCTTAAATATAATTTATGCGATTATTTAATTTTATGTATGGCAAAATGTATGATTTTCTTTGGTTATTAGGAAATAAAAGTAGTACCAGTGTGGCTGCGGCTTTCATGTTGGGGTCAACTCTATCATTTTGGTTTTATATCTTGGCTGGCTCAATAAGTCATTTTCTAAATTACACTATCAATAAATCAAATGCCTTCCCCGTCTTTATTATTGGGGTTATTATTATGTTTTGCCCCCCTATATATTATTTAAATAACAATAGATATATTGCATGTATTACCCCCAAAAAACAGAGGCAAGGATTTGGATATTATTTGGGGGCTACAGTAGGTTTGATTTGGCTAATATCAGTTCTTTCTTTCGCATTTTTAGTAGATTCAATATGGCAGTGAGTAGTATAATAAATTTGTATGCCACGGGGGAAGGGCAAAGCCGCAGATTATTAGTTGTGCCTTGTTCTCCTGCAGCATCTTGTACGAACCCTTCCCTTCATGTACTGCACAAGCTTGCTGCTGGCTACATGCGGTGGAACTGAAACGGATAAGGTTCACGTGGTCCGAGGAAACATGTCCCTTAACCTTAATGACTTAAGAACTGATTTTGCGAAATAATAATCATAGCGTAAGCCTAGAATTGTAATCTTCCAAAATGTCGCTCGGCAAGCCTTTAAAATATATCTCTGTCGTTTTAAGACTCGAATGCCCAAGCATAGCGGAAATCGCTTGTAGCGGTATGTCCTTCACCATAGCTTGGGTGGCAAAAGAGTGGCCAAAAGGATGTAAAGGTTCGATATATTGGAAACGTGTACATTTGGTATCGCAAAAAAAATGTTCGTACTGAAACAAGAAAAGAACTTTCTGCCCATCATTGCGGTTTAAATGCCACAAACGGTACGTAATTTTTATTACTGGCTTGGTAATATAATTCGCCGTACCTTTGCAGCGAAATTGATTTTTAACCAACTCCTAAGTTGCTCCCTAATGGCTAGAAATATTGGCGGGCAGACGGGAGCAACAACAATGTATGACATTTGAAGAAACCGGGCTGAGCCCGGAAATCGTTCGCGCTGTGAGCGAACTCGGATTCGTGAATCCAACCCCCATCCAACAAAAAACCATTCCCCACCTTTTATCGAACAACAATGACTTGGTGGCCCTCGCCCAAACGGGTACGGGCAAAACCGCTGCGTTCGGCTTGCCGGTATTGCACCTTGTAGAGCCGTTCAGCCAAAACGTTCAGGCCCTTATTTTGAGCCCTACACGCGAGTTGGCCATCCAAATCGTGGGCGATTTAACGGAGTTCTCCAAGTACCAAAAGGGTATCCGTGTGGTGGCGGTTTATGGTGGTGCCAGTATTTCGGGCCAGATAAAGGAACTGAGACGTGGTGCGCAGATTGTAGTGGGCACCCCCGGCCGTGTGCTGGATATGATTAATAAAGGTGTGCTGCAATTGCAGGAAATCAAGTACCTAGTGCTCGACGAGGCCGACGAGATGTTGAACATGGGCTTTAAAGAGGATTTGGATTTCATCCTATCCGGTACGCCTGCCGAAAAGCAGACCCTGCTTTTCTCCGCAACCATGCCCAACGAGATTGCCCGTATTGCCAAACGCTACATGCGCGAGCCGGAAGAAATAACCATGGGCAGCAAAAATGCCGGTGCCAGCACCGTGCAGCACGACTATTATGTAGTGAGTGCCAAAGACCGCTATGAAGCCCTGAAGCGTATTGCCGACCTTCACCCCGATATCTATGGTATCGTGTTTTGCCGCACCCGCCGCGAGACCCGCGAGATAAGCACCAAGCTGATGGATGACGGCTACAACGCAGATGCCTTGTACGGCGACCTTACCCAGCAACAACGCGACGAGGTAATGGCGCGGTTCCGCAACCGTGGCATACAGCTATTGGTAGCTACGGACGTAGCCGCCCGTGGTATTGATGTTGACCACCTTACGCACGTTATCAACTACGAGTTGCCCGATGACTTGGAGGCTTACATACACCGTAGTGGCCGTACTGGCCGCGCCGGCCGTAGCGGTATCTCTATCTCTATCGTGCATAGCCGCGAGATGTTTAAAATTGCACAGTTGGAGCGCATCAGCGGTAAAAAGTTTGAGCGCAAACAAGTGCCGAACGGCGAGGAGATTTTCCATAACAAGATAAAGATGCTTGCCCAAAAGCTGAAAAGCTTTGACTTTACCGATGATAAGCTGCAGAAGTTTGCGCACGAGTTGGAAGAGGCTTTGACGGGCGTTGACCGCGACCAGTTGATTCACTACATCATGACCAAAGAAATGGGTCGTTTTGTAGCCGACTACGAGCAGTCTCGCGATATTAACTTGGCTACTAGCGAGCGTGGCAGCGAACGCAATAAATTCCGCGACCGTGCCGAAGATGGTGGCCGCGATGGCCGCTTTTCACGCGAAGGCAGCCAGCGCCGCGACGGTGACTTTACCCGCCTGTTTGTTGGTTTGGGGTATGAGCATAAAGCCAACCCTGCCCGTTTGATGGGCCTTATCAACGAAAACATGCCTAACACCAAGGTGCGCATCGGTAAAATCGAAATCAAGCCGGGCTTCTCTTTGGTGGAGGTAGAATCGGGCCTGGCGGATAAAATAGTGAAAGCACTGGATAAGGCTTGGTTTGAAGACCAACAGATAAAGGTGAAGCTGGATGGTCAGCCAACTGGCGGCGGCGGTGGAGATAGGTATGCACCCCGTGGCGGCAACGACCGTTTCAATCGTGGCGGCGGCCGCCCAGAACGCGGTGGAAACAGTGGTGGAAGCCGTGCTGAACGTGGTGGCGAGCCCCGTGAGCGCAACCGCTACGCCAGCAAACGCGACGATAATACCGGAGGCGGTTTCAAAGCCAAAGGCAAGGGAAAAACTTGGTGATCAGTTATTAGTTACTGGTTATTAGTTGATTAGTATTAAGAACGGCCTCCGAAATTCGGGGCCGTTCTTATTTTAGGAACGCGGCGATTTTTGGAAAAGCATCTTCAAGCTTTATTTCTGCCACTTCGTGGCTTCCATACTCTAAGCCTACTTCTAAGTAAGACTTAATATGGATACGCTCGGTTTCAGTTGTGTTGGCAATCGCGTCGAGATATGTGTCTTCATCAATGCGAAGGATTATTTGCACCAACACATCGCCATGCTCGTAACCTACTCCATCACTTATGCGCAGTAGCGAAAACTCCCGAATAGCTGTTTGGTCTTTAGCAACGCTTCTGTCTATTAGTTTACAGTAATCGATTCCCCTTTCAGAATAAACAATGCCTAGCACTTCTGATATTTTTATGCCCGAGCATTCAGAAGGATTGCAGCCATTGAATAGTGATATTAAAAAACAAGAAGCTAATATCCACCTTAAACTTCTCATATCAGTCCATGCTTTCTTAGCAGTGCCTGTTCATCACCGGTAATGTAGGCGAATATCTCTAGCTTGTTATTAAGGAATTGGAGCAGGTAAATAACGTCGAACTCCAAATCCACCTCCAGTTTAGTTTGCTCGTAATGGGCTTTCCAGTGTACCTTGGCTTGGTAGTGGTATTGGTCGATGGGTGTAATATCAATCTTATCTATCGCCATGCTTTTGGTGCCGATTTTCCGATAGAACTCAAAGCCTTTCGGTATCGCCTCGCGAAACGAATTGTCGTTGGCACTGCCCATAATTCCTAGCGGACTGGCCTCCACAAACACATGGGAAAAAGAATTGACCGTGGACATTACATCCGGCTTGCCAGAAATGCCTTTCTCAAAAGCTTTCTCGTATTCAGCAAAAAACTGGCGGATTTTCTCGTTGACGGTGGACATGGGTAGTGGGTTGGTTATTGGTTATTGGTTACTGGTAATTAGTTATTGGAAAAACCGCATGTAAGTTACGCAGAAACCATTTACCATAGATACTGTAACCGATTAACTGATTATCTAATCAACCGATTAACAAACCTTAAACCATAGTAGCCACAATGGTAGCCGTCATCAACGTGGCCAAGGTGCCCGCTATCATCGCGCGGAAGCCAAGTTTCACCAAGTTGCCGCGTTGGCTGGGGGCCAAAATGCTGATACCGCCTATCTGTATGCCAATAGAGGCAAAGTTTGCAAAACCGCAAAGGGAGTATACGGCGATAACAATGGATTTCTCGTTAGTGAGCAAGCCAGATGACTTCATATCGGCCAAAGTGCCGTAAGCTATCAATTCGTTGAGGATGGTTTTTTCACCCAACAACTGGCCTATAGAGAGCACATCGCCCGTATCGGTACCCATTATCCAAGCCAAAGGGGAAAAGAGCATTGCCAGCATATACTGCAAGCTCAATGAATCGAAACGGCCAGCAGTAGAGTTTTTGATAACGTCGTTCAGGTTGGTCAAATCGCCAATGCCGCCCAATATGCCATTAAGCAAGTACATCATGGCTGTAAATACCAAGAGCATTGCTCCTACGTTTACCGCCATCTTTAAGCCATCGGTAGTGCCAATAGAGAGTGCATCGAGCACGTTGCTGCCAATACGCTCTTTGGGCACTACCAGCTTACGGTCTATTTGGTCGGGTTGGTCTTCGGGGTAGATGAGTTTCGATACTACTAGGGCGGCAGGGGCTGCCATGATAGATGCGGCAATCAAGTGTCTAGCGAAATAGAGCTTCTGCATCTCATCGCCACCACTAAGGTTGTTGATGTACAGTGCCAAAACCCCTCCGGCTATAGTAGCCATACCGCCCGTCATCAGGCACATAATTTCCGACGGGGTCATTTTTTCCAGATATGGCTTTACCAATAGTGGGGCCTCGGTTTGGCCAAGAAAAATGTTACCAGCCATGGCCAAACTTTCTGCACCGCTCAGACGCATGGTTTTGGTCATTACCCAAGCGAACACATACACCACCTTCTGCAAGATACCCAAGTAATATAATAACGATGTGAGGGCTGAAAAGAAAATTATGGTAGGGAGCACCTTTACGGCAAAAATAAAACCTATGCCATCTTTGTCCATCAAAGGGCCGAAAAGCAAATCGGCCCCGCGGTCGGAATATTCCAAAATTTTCACGAAGCCCCCAGCAAGCGCGTCAAAACCATTGCTCACCCAGTCTACTTTGAGGACTAATAAGGCAAAAACCAACTGCAATACCAAGCCAGTACCTACCAGTTTCCAATCTATTTTTTTGCGGTTGTTGCTAAAAGCAAATGCTATAAGCAGCAACACCGTAATACCTAAAAGAGCTCGAACGATAGCTATAGCCACGGGAGAGTGTTAGTGTATAAATATAATGTTAGGATTCTTTTTCTTTCCGACGGTTCAGTTCGTCGCGCACTTTGGCGGCCATCTCATAATCCTCACGCGCCAACAGGTTGTTCAACAGTTCCTTCAGCTCGTCGGTGTTCATGCCATGGAGGTTTCCCGTGCCAGAGGCCGAAGATGGAGCCAGAGGTTCGGCCTTCGCCAATTCCTCTTCCTCATCATCCTCCTCACTGCTTTCATGCTCCCCATTTTGGGTCTCTTCCATTACTATGCCTGCCTGATCCAAGATAAACTCGTAAGTATAAATGGGGCAGTTGAAACGCACGGCCAAAGCCAGCGCATCGCTGGTTCGGGAGTCTATCTCCACTGTTTCGCCGCCACGGCTGCACACCAGTTGCGCATAAAAGATACCGTCGCGCAGGTTGCTGATAACCACTTCCTGCAACTGGATATCGAACGTAAGGAACACGTTGCGCATCAAATCGTGCGTGAGCGGACGGCTCGGGTTCATTTTTTCCAAAGCCACCGCAATGGCTTGGGCCTCTGGGCCGCCTATAACAATAGGCAGGCGGCGCACACCTTGCACCTCGCCCAGCACCACCGCATACGAGTGCGAGCCGGCAATGCTGTGGGAAAGTGCCACTATCTCTAGTTCGAGTTTCTCCATAAAGCTTGCAAGATAGTCTTTTCGACACTTAAAGAAAATACCCCGAAGGTTTTTCGAGGTATTTTCAATAGTTGTTTGTCCTTATGTGATTAATTATGGCTGGCGAAATACTTCTTCAGCGCATCGTTCAGCTTCGGTACTATCTGGAACGCATCACCCACGATACCGTAATCGGCAGCCTTAAAGAAAGGAGCCTCCGGGTCGTTGTTGATAACCACGATGGTTTTGCTGCTGCTTACCCCGGCCAAGTGCTGGATAGCACCGGAAATAGCCACGGCAATGTACAGGTTCGGGCTGATGGTCAATCCCGTTTGGCCCACGTGCTCGTGGTGCGGGCGCCAATCCACGTCGCTCACCGCGCGGCTGCAAGCCGTGGCGGCGTTCAGGGTTTTAGCCAAATCGTCAATCATGCCCCAGTTTTCAGGGCCTTTCAAGCCACGGCCGGCAGATACCACCAACTCAGCCTCTGGCAACGGAATACCGCCGCCGGCTTTCTCTACGTGGGTCACTTTCACGCCGAAATCGCTATCGGCCAAGCCCGCGCTGAAATCTTCCACGGCAGCAGAGCCTTCGCCCTTGGCAATCGGGAAAGAGTTGGCGTTTACGGTAACGATTTTCTTATCGGTTTTGATGGTATAGTTGGCAACACCTTTGCCTGAGAACACACCCTTGCGCACGGTGAAACCGCCATCGGTGCTGGCAAGCTCGGTGGCATTGGTTACCAAACCGGCTTTCAAGCGAACAGACAAACGGGGGGCTAAAGCCTTACCGTTGAAGCTGCTGCTCAATACTATTACGGTTGCACCGGCTTTCTCGGCAGCGGCGGCCACTACTTTGGCAAAAGCACGGCTATCGAAATGGTCGAGTTTGGCGTTTTCTTCGTGCAATACCTTGCTCACGCCTTGCTGGCCAAGGGTGGCCAACTCGCTGTGGTCAATTTTGCCTGCGGCCACGGCAATGGCCTCAGTACCTAGTTTGCCGGCCAGTTTAGCACCGTAGCTAGCGGCCTCGCGGGCTGATTTTTTCAGTTTGCCGTCTTGGTTTTCTACAAATATTAATACTGACATGGCTTAGATTACTTTTGCTTCTTCGTGTAACAATCTTACTAGTTCCTCTACGTTGTCCGGGCTTATCAACTTCACATTGCCGCGTTCTTTCGGGTTCTCGAAGTTTTTCACCACGGTAAGGGCTTCCGCGCCGCCAGGAGCAACTACTTTAAGCGGCTTGGTACGGGCAGCCATAATACCGCGCATGTTAGGTATGCGGGCTTCGGCCATGCCTTTTTGGCAACTGATAACGAATGGGGTGTTCACCTCCAAAGTCTCCTCGCCGCCTTCAATCTCGCGGATGGCGGTGGCGGTGCTGCCATTCAGTTCCAGTTTGGTAGCAAGCGATACGTAAGGCAAATCCAACAACTCGGCCAACATGCCGGGCACCATGAAACCGTTGTAATTAATGGTTTCTTTGCCAGTGAAGATAATGTCGAAGTTTTCGGCTTTGGCATATTCGGCAATCAAAGCGGCTACTTGATAAGCATCGGTATCATCGGCATCAATGCGCACGGCATCGTCGGCACCGATGGCCAAACCCTTGCGGATAACCGGCTCCACGTCGCCTTTGCCAACGGTAACGGTGGTAACCGTACCGCCAAGTTTCTCTTTCAGTTCCAAAGCGCGAACCAGTGCATACCACTCGTCGGTGGGGTTCATAATCCACTGCACCTTATCTTCATTGAATTTGGTATTGCTATCAGTGAAGGTAATCTTGGTGGTAGTGTCTGGCGCCTTGCTTACGCACACTAGGAATTTCATATTTTTAGGCTTGATTTTAAGGATGGGTAACAGAAATAGCGGTAGCGAAAATAGGGTTTCTTCATAAGAATGTCAAAATGAATCAAGAGAGATTGAAACAATTGAAAGCAATGTTGGCAGATAATGCCGCCGACTCTTTTTTACTATACGCCCTAGCGCAGGAATACATCAAGGCAGGAGAACACCAAGAGGCGTTGCAATACTTTGATAATCTATTGGAAACCAACCCACAGTACACGGGTGCCTACTATCATTTAGGTAAGCTTTACGAGGCAATAGGCGACCCGCAAAAAGCCATCGACACCTATAAACAGGGTATGGTGATTACCCAACAAAAGGCTGCCTGGCACGACCATAACGAACTAAAAGGAGCCCTAGCACTGCTAAGCGATGACGAAGATGATTTCTAACAAACCCTTGCCCGAGGGGCTATTGCAACACGTTACCGAAACGGGCTTGCTGCGCAGCGGCGACAAAGTGCTGCTGGCCGTAAGTGGCGGGCTGGACAGTGTGGTAATGGCGCGGCTGCTGCACGGGTTGGGCCTTGCCACAGCCGTGGCACATTGTAACTTCCAGCTTCGGGGCGCGGATGCCGATGGCGACGAGGCTTTTGTAAAGGCGTTGGCCGGAGAGCTGCGATTACCCTTTTTCAGCACCAGATTCGGCACAAAAGGGTATGCCGCAAAGCACGGCCTCAGCACCCAAATGGCGGCGAGGGAGTTACGCTACGATTGGCTGGAACAAATCAGGAAAGAAACGGGCTGCTACCACATCGCCACCGCGCACCATAAAAACGACCAAGCCGAAACGGTGCTGCTGAACATCGTAAAAGGCACGGGCATCCGTGGGCTGCACGGCATGGTGGCCAAGCAGGGCCACATCGTGCGCCCGCTGCTGCCCTTTAACAGGGAGGAATTGGAGCAATACGCACAGGAACAACACCTAACGTGGCGCACCGATGCCAGCAATGCGGACACGCACTACCAGCGCAACTACCTACGCCACGAGGTGCTACCACTGCTGGAAAAAATCAACCCATCCATCATAGATACCCTCTCGCAAGAGGCGGGCTACTTTGCCGATGCGGCCACCATCTATGAAAAGGGATTGCGACATTACCTCAAAAAACTGGTGGAAACCCGCCCCGAGGGGCAGTTTGTGCCAATCAAAAAGCTACGCCTCTACCCTGCCCAAAGTACCTTGCTGTACGAATGGCTAAGCCCTTCGGGCTTTAACGAGGCACAGGTGCGGGAAATATTGTCGGTATTGGACAGTACGGAGGTAAAGCAGTTTTATACTGCGGATTACCGTTTGATAAAAGACCGCCAGTTTTTAGTGCTCACCGCCAAGGCCGTGGAAAACGAGCACCGCATCATTATCGAGGATTTTAAGAAGCGGGTAAAGGCCCCGGGCTTCGATCTGAAATTCCACGTGCAATCGGCCAAAAACCATAACATTCCTACCCAAGCCACCGTAGCGGCCATCGATGCGGATAAGCTCACACTGCCCCTCACCCTGCGCCGCTGGCAGCGCGGCGATTACCTCTACCCCATCGGCCCGGTGCGCAAGAAGAAGAAACTGAGCAATCTGTTTGGTGATTTGAAGTTGACACAACTGCAAAAAGAAAACACGTGGGTGCTGGTTTCGGGTGAGTGTATTGTGTGGGTGGTTGGGCTAAAGCTGGATGATCGGTTTAAGGTGACTGGGGGGACAAGGATGGTGGTGGAGATTAGTTTACATAGCGAGGCACAGCCTCTTGACTTCAGTGCTGCGGGAAGCACAGCTTCCGCAGAGCGGAGATTGGCTTAATACAATAATTAATTACTATGTTTTATCAAATGGGATTTGAGCATGAGGTTTGGGGAAACTACATGTGTTGTTTAAAATTCTTAAACCAAAACAACAAAGTGGCTTATAGCAGGAATGTGCTTTATCATAATTTGTTATGGTCCAATTACACGTTTCCATATTTTCTACCCTTAACCCCAAACTACCTCTTGGTCTATGAATATAAAAGACCAGATTTATCGGAGCTCGTTATATTGGATTTCACTGAATTAGTAGCTTATCGAAAAGCATTGGAGAATAATTTCGATCCAAGAATGTTTTTTGCTCAAAGCAAAAAACGGATTGTAGAGACAAGTAAGGATAGTTTTCAGCAATTCCCGTTTTGTGAAGAACGTATTCATTTACCATTCCTTAAATTTTGGGGAAAGAAAAAGGAAATTGTATGGTAGCTTCCCCCTATCTGCCCCCCAGTGGCATTTGACTCTAACCATCAATAGGATTCTCTTCAAGCTTTGAGGTAGCACCATGAAAAAGACCGCTAAGCAGTCTTTTCTTTGCAAAGCCTTACCTTTATCCTGATGAAGTACTTATTGATATGCATGCTGGCTATTGGGCTCGCGGCCTGCAACCAGCAGCCAGAAACGGTGAAAACCGACACGCCCTTGCCTGCTACCAATCCGCCGGACAGCGAGCTGACATTGTATATGCGCCATTTGGAAAAGCAAGCACAAACTTGGCGAACAAACGTATTGGAAGGAAAAAACGTGGAGTGGAACGAATTGTTGATAGACAGCATGTTTACAGCAGTGCCCACCGACGGCAAAATCGGTAATTCGCTGTTGTTCGAAAAATTGGGTATTGCCTTTAAAACGAAAGTACAAGGCTTAAGCTTAGCCAATAGCACAGACTTATCTTCCCACTACAACCTGATGATAACGGCCTGCGTAAACTGTCATCGCAATTTTTGCCCTGGCCCCATCAAGCGCATCGAAAAGCTGCGGATAAACTAAACGCTACTCCTTTACCACCTTATGCACAAACACGCGCTCCGCACTGCGAACCACAACAAGATAGGTACCAGCAGGCTGGTTAGCGATGTTCAAAGACTCTTCCAGCGTAGCAATGTTATGCAGTTGCTTTTGATAGATGCGCGCACCCATTAAGTTATACACCTCCACCGTTGCATCCGTTGATTGGTAAAACAGCCCCCGCAACAGCACCGTGCCATGGGTAGGGTTAGGATAAAGCGTAACGTAGGGCTGCGGGCCGCCTACTTCGCCAATAGCTGTGGTATCCCTAACGATGGGTTCACAGGCCTCTTTTAAAGGAAAGCCGCCCTTGGGATAGCCTACCATGAACTGGTGCGAAAACTTCTCCCCGAAATTGGGTTCAAAGGTTTTGAAAAAGGTATTGTTGGCATGGTTGCGCAACCGCACCGATCCATTGCCATCGGGGCTTACAAAGAAGCTCAAGCCATCCTCGTCCGAATCATAGAAGTCCAGTTTATAGCAACCCGACAAAAAGCGTAGCGTATCGTTTACCGTGGCATTGTTGGCGAAGTTGTTTTTGGCGTACACAATGCTGTCGTTCTCGTTGCGTATCGCGTAAGATGTTTCGTGACCTGCCGCATTGGTGCGCGTTACCATTATAAACACGGAATCGTACACGGGCACCAGTTCAAAGGCCGTGCTGGCGGTGTTGTTATACGGGTTTTGGTCGCTGCGGCCATTAGGGTAGTTTACCGTTACATGGAAACGCGGGTTGCTGGTATCCAGCCCGTTCCAGTCAAAGGTAGGCAACTCCACTTCGGTTTCTTCTAAAAACGCGAGGCTGCCCGTCCAAGTATAATAACAGTCGGTGCCGCCGTCCACACCGTAAGCAAAATCCGCTTGGGTAAGGGTCTCGGAGCCAAGGTTGCGGATGCGTACTACGGGGTAGTTACATACGGGGTTATAGCGGGCTTCCTCGTCTTGGGTGGTGGGGCTTACGATACTGGTTAACTCCACGTCCCGTTCAAAATTTGGGTCGCCGTAGCTAACCAATTGCACATGTAAGATGTTGAGGCCGAATTGGTCCGCCTCCACGGTGTACAACAACTCCACGCTGTTGCCGCCGTTGATGGCATTGGTAAGCTCGTGGTTGTATTCGTCCACCTGCTCGCCGGGGCACCACCCTGCCCTATCAATCAACCAAGTTCCGCCCTGCGGATATACGGGAATGTGGCCACAATCGGTCCAGTTCTGCCAACTGCTTACTTGTACCCCATTGGCAAATACTTCGTGTGTTTTCGGGCAAAACTCGGCGCAGTTGGTGGCATTGTCCCACAGGTGGCCACTGGCACGGGTTTTCAGGCGGAAGGTAGATGCGCTTGGGTCGAGGGTAACGGTTTTAGGCAACAAGGTTTGATCCATATTGCTGAGGTAATACTCCCCTTTCCACACGTTCTCAATTTTGATGACATCACGCGGCGGTGTGCCGTGTATGAAGAGGAATTTCAAATCCAACAGCTCCTGCCAGTTACCGGCAGCCAAGTGTACAGAATCGGCTAACAGCGGGCGATAATCCGTTACGTCATATACCCAAGTAAAGCCGTCGCCCAAATCCAGCCCTATGCCATATGGGGTAATGAAGCGGCCTATCTCGTATTGCTCCGTTACCTCATATCGCTCATAGTAAGGCAAGTTTATCTTAAACAACGTATCATCGGCGGCCACCAAGGTGGAATCAATGGCCTTGCCGTTGGCATCGTACACATAATCGGCATAGTACGGTGCCCAATAAAAGAATGTATCCGTAGGCGTAGTGGGTGTACTGCCATTGCCGTAATACTGCACGGTAAGCGGCGGCAACGCAACGGTATCCACCACTACTACCGAAACCGTATCCTGCACAAAGCTGCCCTGCTCAAACACCACCTGCGGGCGGGTTTGGCCATACTGCGGGTTGCGTAGCGCGGCATTATCGAATAGCGTATACCAACCCGGCGCGCCCCACAAATTGCCATGGTTGGCATGCCCACTGGCATCCGTAGCCGTAAGTCCACTGGCATCGTCGAACGTATAATATAGCTTTAGGTTTGCGTAGTATGGATATGTGGCATCCACATCTTTGTACATCCAATTTTTAATGGTATTGGCATCCAACACGGTATCCCA
>CAYYZT010000004.1:2131-15490 GCA_964476015.1 uncultured Chitinophaga sp. | reverse complement strand
CAACCATCATAGTAGTTGCCACCCCTTGCACCCGAACCGATGCGGAATTTGGCAATATGCTTGATGTCGGCGGTTTTGTTGTTCATATTGAGCCAAACGGCACCGTTGAGGTAAATGCGCATAAAACCGGCCTTGGCATCCTTAATGAAAACCCAATGGTTCCATCCGCCTCGGTAAGCCGTGGCGGGCGCGACTTTGCTCACCCTATCCACCAGCGTACCCACATTGCCCGCATCCCAGTACACCTTGCCGTCGCTCCACGGCAGGTGGCAATTAAGCACCCGCAGCCCATCACGGTCGATGGCTTCGAATAGCACATTATCCTGCGGCTGCAACAGCGGGTCGCCATACTGCCAAAAGCTTATGGTAATCTGGCTATCCACGGTATTGAAAACGGAAACGGGCACTTCGATATAGTCCGCTCCTTCAAAGTCCAACACATAATCGTTGCCTACGGCCACTTTGGCACAATCAAAGCCCGCATTGTCAGCAGCCAATAGGTAATCGCTTCCCGTTTCGCTATTATCATAGCTAAAGCGTACCAAAATGTTGGAAGTGCCGTCCCAAGCAAACGGGGTGGTAAAGGCCAGCGAGTTCCATCCGCTGGAGAGCGTTTGACTGAACTGATACACTTTTACCAAGGCACTATAAGGAATGGTGTTGTTTACAGTAAGCGTATCGGCAGTAATTGGCGCAAACTCCACTTTTAGTTTGTTCAGGTAGCTGCCCACGGTGTTCACATTCAAGCGTAGGCCGGTAATATCGCCTGCCACCAAGCCCGCCGTGGAAAGCTCGGATGCTCGCCACAGGTAAAAAGCCTCCCCATCGGTTTGGCTGTTTTTTAAGGTAAGGTTGGTACTGGATGCCCCTGTGCCCAACGTAGCCTCCGTAAGCGAAAGCGTATCGGTGTAGGTTATCCGTGTCTCCACCCTTGGGATATATCTATACGCCGGGGAAGCAACGTATGGAAACGTATCCGGGCTGGCCCCGTCCACCGTAAAGCTGGGCTGCTGCTTCAACGTGGAATCGATAATACCCAAGTGGTCGTACAGGAAGGTATGCGTGGTATAATCCCACTCGCCGCAAGCAGGGCTTTGGTTGGGATTGCACTTCAGCGTGTACAACATCAGTATTTTCTGGTACCGCTCCGTAGCCGACGGGAACTGGAACCAATAATCTTGCGGCGAGCCGTAAGTGAACGTCTGCACCACGGTGGTATCGCCGGGGCTTTGGGCAAACATAAATTGGGCGGACAGCAGGAGCAACAACAACTGGCAATAACGCATAACGTGCCTATTTTCAGGGAGATGTGAGATGGCTAAAATAGGAATTTTGAGGGCAATTTTGACAGTAATGCCGTTGCCTTACTCAAAACCCGCCCAAAAAGGCGTATTTTTGCGCCCTATGGAAAGCAACGTGCCGCACCGCGCCGGATTTGTGAACATTATCGGTAGGCCCAACGTGGGCAAAAGCACCCTAATGAACGCCCTCGTGGGTGAGCGGCTTTCCGTTATCAGCCCCAAGGCGCAAACCACGCGCCACCGCATTTTGGGCATGGTAAACGATAAGAATTACCAGCTGGTGTTCAGCGATACGCCAGGCATCATCCGCGAACCGCAATACGGGCTGCACAAAGCCATGAACGAGTTTGTGCGCCTATCGTTGGAAGATGCAGACGTGCTGCTGTTCCTTACCGAAATCTACGAGCACCCGAACCAGTTAGAAGACGTGCTACAATCGCTAAAAGGCGTTGAAGCCAAAAAACTGCTGCTCATCAACAAGGTAGACCAAGCCAAAGACGAAAAACTGGCGGAACTAACCGAAGCATGGCAAGCCACGGGGCTGTTCGATAAAATACTGCCCGTATCGGCATTGGCGAGCCTCGGCCTAAACGAGTTGATGAAGCAAATAGTAGCGCATTTGCCCATAAGCCCCCCCTACTACCCTAAAGACGAGCTTACGGACAGGCCGGAGCGTTTTTTCGCTTCCGAAATAATCCGCGGGCGCATCTTTGCCAATTACACCAAAGAGATACCGTATTGCACAGAGGTTATCATTGAGAGCTTTAAAGACGACCCGGACATTAGCCGCATCAGCGCCACCATTTTCGTGGAACGGCAATCGCAAAAGCCCATCGTAATAGGCAAAGACGGCAGCAAGCTGAAGAAGGTGGGCACGGAATCGAGGTTGGAACTGGAAGAGTTTTTGGGCCGGAAGGTATTTTTGGAGCTGTACGTAAAAGTAAAAGAAAACTGGCGCAACGACCCTCGGTTGTTGAAAGGGCTAGGATACGAGAACTGAATTGAAAATTCAAAAATTGCATAAGATAAAATAGCCTTGCACAATCATTGTCTTGTGTCTTGTGTCTAGTATCTTGTGTCTAATCAAAAATCATGGGTTTTACAGTAGCAATTGTAGGTAGGCCGAACGTAGGGAAGTCAACCTTTTTCAACCGCTTGGTAGGCGACAGGCAGGCCATTATAGAAGATATTAGCGGCGTAACGCGCGACCGCCAATATGGCACGTCGTTCTGGAACGGCAAGAACTTCGACGTGGTGGATACCGGCGGCTTCGTTACGCATACTGACGATGTGTTCGAAAAGGCCATTCGCACCCAGGTGAAGGTGGCCATAGAAGAAGCTTCCGCCATCATCTTTTTGGTGGACGTGACCACGGGCATTACCGACTTGGACCAAGACTTGGCCAACCTGTTGCGCAAATCGCCCAAGAAGGTGTTTCTGGTAGTGAACAAATGTGATAATAACCAACGCCTGTTGGACTCCAACGAGTTTTACGGCCTTGGCTTTCCAGAACTCTACCCTATCGCGGCCATCAGTGGCACAGGCACGGGCGAGCTGTTGGACGAGATAACCCAACTGATAACCGATGATCAGCCGGAAGACCCGTATGCGGAAATCCCTAAAATTGCCATCGTGGGGCAGCCGAACGTGGGCAAATCGTCGCTGCTAAATGCTTTGGTTGGCCAGGAGCGCAATATAGTAACGGACATAGCGGGCACCACCCGCGATTCCATCCACACGCACTACAACATGTTCGGAAAAGACTTGCTGCTCATTGATACCGCGGGCATACGTAAAAAGGCTAAGGTGCACGAGCAATTGGAGTTTTACAGCGTTATCCGTGCCATCAAGGCCATTGACGAGGCCGATGTTTGCGTAGTTGTGCTGGATGCCACCCTCGGCATAGAGGGGCAGGATTTGACCATTATCGGCCAAGTAGAGAAAAAGAAAAAAGGCTTGGTGATAGCCGTGAACAAATGGGACTTGGTGGAAAACAAGGAGACCAACACGAGCAAAAAGTTCGAGGAGGCCATCCTGCACCGCTTGAAGCCGTTTACCGATGTGCCCATCCTCTTTATCTCCGCATTGGAAAAGCAACGCATCCACAAGGTATTGGATACCGCGCTGGAAGTGTATAAAAACCGCACCCGTCGCATTACGGGCAGCAAGTTGAACGATGTGATGCTGGATGCCATTGAGAAAAACCATCCGCCGTCTTACAAAGGCAAGTTCATCAAAATAAAGTACGTGAGCCAGTTGCCTACGCCGTCGCCCAACTTTGCGTTCTTCGGCAACAACGTTAAATACATCCGCGAGAACTATAAAAACTATCTGGAAAATCGCCTTCGCGAAGCATTCGACTTTAAAGGTGTACCTATCATACTGGTTTTCAGGGATAAAGTAGGCCAATAAGGACAGGAATGTAAACAAGCGTGGATAAAATAGAAGTCCTGCGCCGGATTATTATACTAATATTGTATTGCCGTATGGATGCTTGCCGTTTGCTTTAAGCTCACGGATACTCTTTACTGCAACCCTAATTATTTTAAACTAACCCTAACTCCCCCACAATCCAATGAAAAAACTGATGCAATTGCCCGTTGCGGTACTTTGTGCTGCCCTGTTGTTTGCTAGCTGCGGCAACACCATTGATGCCGACATCAAAAAAACCAAAGGCTATATGTGCAAAGCCGTAGAGCTTAGCGAAAAAGCCCAAGCCGGTGATGCCGCCGCCATGGAAGAAATGAAAAAGCTTGGCGAAGAAATGGAGAAATACATGGAAGAACTGAAGGCCAAATACCCAGAAGGCTCTGAAGATGCCAAGAAGTTTGAAGCTGAGATGCAAAAGGTTATGGAAGACCCAAAGGCATCTTGCGCCAACTCATAATAGTAAATACCCAAAAACAAAACGGCCCCGCAGTAGTTACTGCGGGGCCGTTTCAGTTATAAGTAGCCCACAAGGCATAAACAAGGTTTTCGAAAAAACCTCTGAAAAATCATGATTGGAGGAGCTGCATAAGGCTTTGTAATCCCGTTGTCCACGCATGGAACCGGCAACCGAAGCTACCGGGCCGGGCCCGCCATTGCCATCACAAACCGACCCCCATTTGATAAAATGTTAGGTTTTCGAACCAAAATATTTAAAAACCGTGTGGGCCGACACCGAAGTGTCTAAATCATTAAAAGAACTGTCAAACTTGTATCTCTAAGTTACATATTTTGCCTTTTCTTCGCAACCCCAACCAATCTTTATTTCGTCCGTGTGGATAACTTTTAGCGCACCCCAAGGGTACTCCAAACACTTTACATGCCCAATCGTTTACTTTTTGATACAACCTATTATAAAATATGCATACTTCAACAGCGCCATCTTCGCTCATTGCAACAATTTTCACTATTTTGGTGCGTATTAGGGGATGGAATATCATGATGGAATCAATAAACAAGGCGCCCAAAATTGTTTGGGCCATGCTGCTATTGTTGCTGGGCGCGGCAACGGTACAGGCGCAAACCATTGATGGCGAAGAAGAGGACACGACCGTAAAAGCACGGCAGGTGGATGTTACACCGCTATTGCAAAAAGCGCAATCCTCGTTTCAGCAGGGCAAATACGACAATGCCATTTATTTTCTCGATTCGGCAGTAACCTTGCTGAGCGGTACCACGCTGGATATACAGTTTTGGCTGGCGAAAAGCAATTATGCGCTAAAGCGGTTCAAACAGTCCAGAACGGATAACGACAAATTTCTGGAGCTACCAGATGCCAATGTACACTTGGGCTATGCAGAAATGTTGGCGTTGAAGGATTCATTGGATGCCAAACTGGGCAAAGTGGATACCACGCAAAAAGACGTGGCGCACTTGGTGGGCGGCGGTTTTACCGAGAGCGAAACATGGGATTATGCCCGCAAAACGGGCAGCCTGCAAGCTTACCGCAACTACTTGAAGTTTTACCCAGATGGCCCCCATGCCGCCGAGGCAAAACAAGTAGTGGACTACCAAGAGAAGCTAATGCAGGAGCCTAGCAAGCTATTGGTAGAAGCCGTGAAGCGCGGTGATTTGAAACTGGTACGCGACCTGTTGGAACGCGGTGCGGACGTGAACTATGCCGATACGTACAGTCGCGTGTTTGACCGGGCAGAGGGCAAGATGTACGAAATCAATTTCGAGATGCCGCTGTATGCCGCACTGATGAAGATGGATTATGCCATGAGCAAGTTTCTGTTGGAAAACGGTGCCGACCCCAACCGCTTCGTTTATCGTAAGGTATACAGCTACCAAAAAAGCGGGGGCAAAACCAAAACCATACTGGAAAGCATGATATTGGTAACCAGCCAAAATGGCCGCTACCCCAACAACGATGACCGCCTTATTGAGTTTATCGACCTGCTGCTAGCCCATGGATTAGACATCAACTTCCACAACGGCTCGCCAATAAGCACGGCGGTATATACCCACGACCAAAAGAAATATCGCCGCATCAAGCTCATCCGCTACCTGCTGCGCAAGGGTGCCGACCCCAAACTCAAAGGCTGGAACGATGGCGAGGCCAGCGCGCTGGATATTGCCAAAGCCAGCAACGATAAGCGTATGGTGCAAACCCTGAAAGAGAAACGCTACAAACAGACCCGCAAGGAAATTGCCAAGAAAAAGATGCTGGAGCTGAAACAGTACCGCAAGGAACAACAGGAACTGGCAAAACAGCAAAAGGAAAAAGAAAAGCAGGACAAGCTGCAACAGCAAAATAATTCTCCCAATACGCCCCAGCCTTAGGAATCTTTTAGGGCATGGCAAATGTTACGGGTATATACATAACCCCAAACCGCCATGGACCAAAAGTATAACCCTATCGACTGCAACCTTTACGATAAGCTGGAAGAACAAGCCACCCTTCGCAAAATTGCAAAGCTTACCATACGTGAAGACGACGGAAGCAGCCACGAAGTAACGGGCCAAATCAAAACCTTTCAAGCGCACGATGGCGTGGAGCACTTGATTATGGAAAACGGCGACCGTATCCGTTTGGATAAGATTACCCACCTAAACGGCCAGTTGTTCAGCCGAAACGCTGCTTAAATCATCCTGCTACCCAATACCAGAATGCCAACGTAGCAAACGATAGCGGTATGCCTATGCCAATAAAAAGATTGGCCAACCGTGGATTGAGTTGATGCTGCGAAGCCAATATAGCTCCTGTTATCATGGGAGCCATGGCAGCTTCCATAATGCTTACCTGTGCAGGAAGACCTTGCAGGTTGAATATGCCTATCCATATCAAAAAGATGACAGCGGGAGCAAGTAACAGCTTATAAAAAAGCCCTGCCGCCAACGGTTTGCCCAGCCCATCCAGTTTTTCGAAACGCAACTGTAGGCCTACGCTTACCAAAGCAACTGGCGTAATGGTTTGCCCAAGTGGTTTAAGTATGCCCTCGGTAAGCTCCGTATGCTGGAAACCGACTGCCATTAACCCCAAAGCCGTAACAAAAGCTATCATTGGCGGAAATGTAAAAAGCCTTTGGGCCATATCCATGGCGGAAATACGGCCCGAACTATACCACACCGCCACCCAAATGCCCAACGTACTGAGCACCAGAAACGAACCAGGCTGGTCTACCAACAAGGCTTGCTGCAAGCCTGCCTCGCCATACAAGGCAGTAATTACGGGAAAACCAATGAAAGAGGAATTGAACAGTCCGCAGCAGAGTATTATGCATCCTATAGTGGCGCGGTCAAAACCCATCCGCTTCCCTCCTACCCCGAAAATTATCCACGCCAGTACAAACACTATCCATGCAGTGGATATGGGGCCAAGGCTCTCCAAACCCAACTCCATACCGGGCAAGTATAGCAAGGTGAGCGCAGGCAAGGAAACGCCCAGCACAAATTTGTTGAGGGCCAAATGCGCATCGGCAGCAAACCAACCCGTGCGCCGCAGCAATATGCCCAAGGCAAGGCTCACAAATATTAGCAACAAGTTGGCCATGGCGCAAACCTAATGGTTTTTCAATACTTTACAGCGTTGCTAAAATTAACCGGGGGCCGAAGCATTGCCTCGGCCCCCGGCCTCCAAAACCTACCCTGAAAATCTTTAGCAGGTAATCCTGCGTATGTCTTTTATGTTTATCCACTGGCCGCTTTGCATGCAAACCATGTTATTGGTAAAGTATTGCACCGTTCCTGTAACGCACTGATTCCCTTGGTCATCCTCAAAATCAATCACACACACCCGCCTCTTGTCGTAAGTAATGAAGGCTGCCAAGTACAGTTGCTCCAAAATCGTTTTGCCCTCCATCATCCGTCCCATATGGCTTCATTTTCACAGCTATAAAAACGTTTTCATCTATCGCATCAGCTTAAACTGGCTACCTCCCAAGAACAAATCGTCGGTATACAGTTCTACTTTATAAACCCCTTTCTCCATGTCATCGGCCCCGGTATAGTTTATGGTCAATCGTTGCGGGCCTTTGCCTAAATCCACCTCCTGTATTATTGAAGGCGTAATGTCAGTCTTCACACCTTCGGGATAGATGGTCTTTTTCTGTACATCCGTAGCCGCCAGCGTTTTGCCGTCAGGCCCGGTAATCACCATGTACAACTTGCTTTTACCCAAACTGGCCATGGCACTCTTCGGCAAGTCGAAGCTTACGGATATTTCGCGCGTTTGGCGGGCCTTTACCGTCATTTTCTGGTTATTCTTGCGCAACACGTCTATCCTAAAGTTGCCAGCCTTCAATACTGCCGCCGTTTTCAGCCTTTCCTTCAAAGCATCGTTCTCGGCTTGCAGTTCGGCAATGGTCTTGTTCATTTGGGCGTTGGCATCGGTAAGCTGTTTATTGGCTTCTTTTAGCCCCGCAACCTCCACCTGCAATTGGTCTCGCTGCTTTCGCAATACGTCTACTTCTTTTTTCAGCCCCTTTAAACTGTTGTTTTCCTTTTGCAGCTTGCCGATGCTGTTTTCCTGGGCCGCAATTTTGCTGCTGGCCATTTCCAACTGCCCGCCCAATTCGGCGTTTTTGCCGTTCAGGGTAGATAGTTCTTCCTTCAACTGGGCAATCTCCTTGTCAAGCAGCAACTTCTCCGAAAGCAGCTTTTCGCTGTTCAGCTTCTCTTTGTTAATGCCCGCTTGCAGGTCACCACGCATATCGTACAATACCCCTGCGCCTGTAAGGGCGGCCAACAATAGTATGGTTACTACCGCTGCATAAATTTTGGTTTTAGTGCCTTCCGTTGTCATCGTTCTCAGTTTTGCCGGTTGGGGTAGGTTTGGCAACAATCACGATGTAAAGTTGACACCGCCGTATTAAAGCGGGATTTAAAACAGGTTAAAATGCCATTAAAGCTACAAGTTGGTAGGAAAAGCAATAGCAATAGTAGTGCCTTGCCCAACTGTGGACGTTACTTGGATGGTACCTTTATGCAGTTTCACCACCCTATCCACCAATGATAAGCCGATACCGTGGCCTTTGATTTTGATAGCGGCACTGCTGCGATAAAAAGGCTCAAAAATATGTGGTAGGTCTTGTGGATTGATGCCGATGCCGTGGTCTATGAAAGTGATGGATATGGATTTGGATTGCGCGGTAAGCCTTACCTGCACCCTTTCGTCGGCCGAGAACTTGCAGGCGTTTTCCATTAGATTTAAGAAAGCTGTTTTTATCAACTGATCGTTGCCCTTTATAATGAGCATTTGCTCGTCGTCCAACATCCCTTCCATGCTTATTTCCACTTTATACTCCGGTCTGCGCCGTCGCAAGTCGGCCTCAGCTTCCCATAGCATTTCGTCCACCCTTACAGGCACAAAACTCGCTTCGGCGTTTTCCGCACTGGCTTGGGCCAGCAGCAGCAAGCGGTTGGCCGTCTGGTTTAGGCTTTTAATGTCGCTTAAGATGGAGCTGACGGATTTGTGGTATTCTTCCGTGGTACGATCTTTAAGCAACAGCACCTCCAGTTGGCCTGAAATGGCCGTAAGCGGTGTACGCAACTCGTGGCTGGCGTTGCTTACAAAGTGCTTCTGCATTTTAATGGACGACTCTAGCCTGTCCAACATTTTATTAAACGTGTGTGTCAATTGCGCTATTTCGTCCTCCCCGTTGCCTTCTGATAGCCGTTTGTCCAAGTTGCCGTAGTCAATGCGCTCAACATCTTGTATTACATTGGTGATAGGTTTCAGCACGTTTTTGGAGAATATACTGCCCGCCGCTACCACTATTATCATACTAATGCCAAACACGATAAGCAATACGTTGCGCAAGTTCGCCAATTTGCTCAATCCGAAACGGTCCATAGCAGAGGCAAACACCACAAAACGGTCGTACTGCGACGTGAACAGAATACCCACCACTTCTATACTATCTTGCTTGTAGCGCACTTCCTTTTCCAACCTAACCCTATCTACAAGATTGGGCGAAATGTGCATGGAATTGCTGGTATCGCTGGTATAGAGAATGTCGTTTTTGTAGTTGTATATCGTCACGTTTTCGTGGGGCAACGTGCCGGCATCCTTAGAGTTGATGATACGGAGCAAATCAATGCTCACCTCGTCCACATCCAACAGCAACGTGGCCGTGGTATTGGCCTTGCTGATAAGACGAGTGTAAAATTCCTCCTCCCGATAATCGGACGAAAAAAAGAAAATAGCCTGCGAGGCCGCTATCATAATGAGGGCGAAAATGGCGATGAACGTGATGGCCAGCCTCGTGCGTATGGGCATATCAAGCCTCTTTAAAAATATAACCCATACCGATTTGGGTATGGATAAGCTTGTTCGGAAAGTCCTTGTCGATTTTTTTGCGAAGGAAATTCACATACACATCAACCACATTGGTACCTGTATCAAAATGGATGTCCCACACCTTTTCGGCAATCTCGTTGCGGGAGAGTACGCGGCCTTTGTTGCGCATAAAGTATTCCAGTAGCGCATACTCCTTGGCGGTAAGGGAAATTTCCTGCCCACCACGCGATACGGTCTTGCGGTCAAGATTCAGCTCCAAATCAGACACCTTGAGCGTGTTGGACGACTGTATCAATCCCGAGGCGCGTTTGGTAAGGGCCTTGATGCGGGCCAACAGTTCCTGAAACTCGAACGGCTTTACCAAATAGTCGTCTGCCCCAGCATCAAAACCCGTTACCTTGTCATCGGTAGTGCCCAGCGCGGTGAGCATGATGATGGGCGTTTGCAAGCCATTGTCGCGCAAATCCTTGCAAAGCTCCAAACCGTTTTGGTAAGGGATTATAACATCTAGCAAGATAATATCGTAATGGTTTTTGAGGGCCAGTTTTTTACCAATAAGGCCATCAAAAGCCAGCTCTACTTCATATTGCTGCTCTTCCAACCCTTGCTTGATAAAGGCGGATACCTTGGGTTCGTCTTCTATTACCAGTATTTTCATTTAATGTACCAATGTGCTGATGTACCAATATGCTAATGTACCTATTCAATTTGAAAGTGTGGCAATTTGAAAATTTGAAAATGGCGTACAATACAATCGGCAATGGAACAAAACGGTTTTAGAAAAACTTATCTTTAGTATAGCTTCGTATGGTATTTTCACATTAGCACATCTTCAAATTTTCAAATTAGTAGCGTGTTTCTCAACTTCTTCTATCTGCTAAAAAACGACGGCCTACCTGTTAGTTTGCACGAATATCTATCGTTGCTGGAAGCGTTGGAAATGCAGGTAGTGGCCCCTACGTTGGATGATTTTTATTTTCTGAGCCGCAGCATTTTGGTAAAACACGAAAACCAACTCGACCGTTTCGACCAGCTTTTCGGCCAATACTTCCACGGCAAGGAAGCCGATAGCCGGGTGCAATCCATCAACTTGCCAGAAGAATGGCTGCGTAAATTTTTGGAGCGCAACCTTACCGAAGAAGAAAAAGCCCTGATAGAGGCCATGGGCGGGCTGGATAAATTGCAGGAGCGTTTTGAGCAACTGCTGCGCGAGCAAAAAGAACGCCACGAAGGCGGCAACAAATGGATAGGCACGGGCGGCACCTCGCCGTTCGGGGCCAACGGGTACAACCCCGAAGGGTTCCGTGTGGGGCAAGAAGGCAGCCGAAACCGCCGTGCCGTAAAAGTGTGGGACCAACGCCAATACGCCAACCTGGACGACAACCTGGAACTGAATACCCGCAACATGAAAATGGCCCTTAAATGTCTACGACTGCTTACCCGTGAAGGTATTGCGGAGGAGCTGGACTTGGACGGCACCATCAAAAAAACATCCGAAAACGCGGGTATGCTCGATATACACATGGTGCCCAGCAAAAAGAACAGGGTAAAAGTACTACTGTTTCTGGATGTGGGAGGTAGTATGGACGACCACGTGGAGACTTGCGCCCAATTGTTTTCCGCCGCACGGCACGAGTTGAAGTATCTGGAGCATTTCTACTTTCACAACTGCCTGTACGAGAGCGTTTGGAAAGACAACACCCGCCGTGGCGACCGCATACCAACTTGGGAGATACTGCACAAATACAACCGCGATTATAAAGTGATATTTATTGGCGATGCGGCCATGTCGCCCTACGAGGTGATAACGGCCGGGGCCAGCGTGGAACATTATAACCCAGAGGCCGGCTCGGTATGGATGCAACGCGTATTGGAGCATTTCTCCTACGCTTGTTGGATAAACCCTAACCACGAAGAGGACTGGAAATATTACGAATCCACGGCCATCCTGCGTGAAATAATGGGCAACCGCATGTTCCCCATGACCTTAAAAGGCTTGGGGCAAGCGATAAAAAACCTAAAGGATAAGCGGGTAATAAATGGTTGAGCGTGGTTTATGTCGCCATTCAATTCAATTACAAAGCAGTATAAGCGGCCCTGTTTCTATTTTATTGCTGAAATTTCCGGCGCGGTCTTTTACCATAATGCCATAGCTCACCGTATCTACCGCACGGCCAGGCAAGCAGAACTCGCTGGTAAGTAACAAAGTAATCGTGCCCGAAATAGCATTGGTGGCCCCTTTGGGCGGAATGTAAGGCATATTATACGGCTTCAGGCAACGCACGGTATCGCCATTTACTATATTGAAACGGTTATCCAACACAAACACCGTAATGGTGGGGTGGCTGTAGCAACTGCTGTCGCACAGGTCGCAAGGGTTGGTACTCAGGTTTTCAAATCCCAAATCCCCATCGCCATCGGTAAAGTCGAATTCTATGTAAAGGCTGTCCACCATTTGTCGGAACGTATCGGCCGATACGGATACCAGTTCCAGTTGCGGCTCATCGGGATAGCGAGGCGGCTCCACGCATCCCTTTAGAGACACAAGACACAAGACACAAGACACAAGACCTATATGAGGTATGAGGTACGAGGTAAGTGCTTTGGGCCTGAATGAAAACATAGCTGTCATAAATCTTATGAAATCGTGGACTGTGGACCGTGGACCATCGACCAAACAATAACTACAATATTACCAAGAATATTGCTAACATTACCACGTGTTTTCGGCAGATGAACTCAAACGATGGCCCGAGCGGCTTTTTACCCTAGATGATAACGGGTTTGAAGAATTGGCCTTGCAGGTATTTCGATACCAAGCCGAGCACAACGCCGTCTATCGGGAATACTTATGGCACAGGCGTATCGTTCCTGCCACTATCGAAAGCCTTTACCAGATACCCTTTTTGCCCATCGATCTGTTCAAATCGCACCGGGTGGTTACGGGCAACGGCCAAGCCGAGGTAATTTTCGAGAGCAGCCGTACCACCGGGCAAGTGCCCTCGCAGCATCATGTACTGGATGCCAACATCTACCAACGTATCTTTTTGGAAGGTTTTAACCAAGCTTTCGGCAATATCGCGGACTACTGTATCCTCGCACTGCTCCCCTCATATCTGGAGCGGGGCAACAGCTCGCTGGTGCACATGGCACAGGGGCTGATGGAAGCATCCGCACATCCGCACAACGGCTTTTATTTAAACAACCTGCCCCAACTGGCCGAAAAACTGCAAGAACTGGCGCACCAAGGCACCCCTACCCTGCTATTGGGCGTATCGTTTGCCTTGCTTGATTTGGCGGAACAATACCCCATGCCGTTGCACCGCA
>CAYYZT010000004.1:0-2121 GCA_964476015.1 uncultured Chitinophaga sp. | reverse complement strand
CATGAAGGGCCGCCGCCGCGAACTATTACGCGAGGAACTACACGATGTGCTGAAAACGGCCTTCCAAGTACCACACATTTACTCTGAATACGGCATGACGGAACTGCTCTCCCAAGGATATACCGATGGTAGCGACTGGTTTCAACCGCCCATGTGGATGCGGGCACTGGCCCGCGATACTTACGATCCGTTCCATACTTTTGCCACGCCAAGCACCGGCGCGCTCAATATTATCGACTTAGGCAACATCCATTCCTGCGCCTTTATCGCCACGGCAGACCTTGCCACCATACACCCCGAGGGCAAGTGTTTCAAGGTGCTTGGCCGCATGGACCTCAGCGAAACACGGGGCTGCAACTTGATGGTGCAATAGCGGCATTTCGCAATTATACCTACCAAATATTAGGCAAAGCCTGTTTTCATATTTATATTTGCGGCCTGCTACCTAAAATTGTTATTATGCTAAAAAGGGCCTTGTTGTTGCAGCTTATGCTGCTGGCTGTGGTTTGTACTTGCCTCGGCCAACCCGATTCCCAATCTTACACGCCGCTTGAACCTACAGGCGACATACCGAAGGACATGCTCATCAAATCCTCCAAAAAATATGAGGTGGAAAAGAGCACCATATCCAAAACGGAATCTAAAAAAGACCGTAAGAGCAAGGAGAGCTTCTACCTCTCCACCAACTTCGAAATCGACAAGCTGCTGCTGAGCGGCATGGTAAGCTTTAACGACCCTATTACCCTATACCTTAACAAAATTGTGGATGTGCTGCTAAAGAACGAGCCTGCTTTGCGCAAGCAAATAAGGGTTTATACCATGAAGAGCACCGTAATGAACGCTTTTGCCACCAACCAAGGTATCATTTTCGTAAACCTTGGCTTGCTTGCCAAAATAAAAAGCGAAAGCGAACTGGCCTTTATTTTGGCCCACGAGATTACACACGTCGAAGAAAAACATGCCCTTAACAAATACTTGAAGGTACAGACCATAAAAACCGATAAGAACCTGTACGAAGACCTCTCGTTGGACGAAAAGCTGGTAAACATTAACCACTACTCCCGCGAACTGGAAACGGAGGCCGATGAAAAAGGCTTGCAGCGATACCTAAAAGCAGGCTATAGCCTAGAGGCCATCGAAGGTTCGTTTACGGCACTGGCATACTCCCGCCACCCTTTCATAGAGCATGAGGTGGATTTTAAATGGCTGGAAAGCTCCACGTTCAACCTGCCCAAAGAGTTCTTTCGCCACCAAATCAATGCCATCACCCCCGAGGACGACGAGCACGACGAACACAGCGATTCAACCAGCACCCACCCTAGCATCCATAAGCGCAAGGCAAACATCCTCGCCAAAATAAAAGACGTTAGCCCCGAGGGCAGAAAAGTTTACCAAGTATCGGAAACGGAATTTACGTCTGCCCGCAAATTTGCCCAATTCGAGGTTTGCCGCTTGCACATGGTGCGCCAAATGTACCACTTGGCCATATACGAGGCACTGGGCTTGATGAAGGAATACCCGCAAAACCTCTACCTGCAAAAGGTGGTGCTTAAATCGATGGCGGCATTGGCCTATATTGCCGATGGCGGCATTAATATGAGCAAATGGGCCGAGTACGTGAACAAGGATTTGCAGGGCAACATACAGCGCACGCACCACTTTTTTCTGAGCCTTGCTACCAATGTAGACTACTTAGGTACCATGGCCGCCCGCTACGGTTGGCAGTTGCGCAAGCAACATCCGCAAGACAAGGAGATTGAGGCCGTATCCGACAGTTTGATGAATTTCGTTTTTAAGGAAAGGAAAATCGACCCATCTTTTTTCTCAAAAACACCGCGTACCCAAACTGAGGCGGATTCCATCGCTATTGCTTATTTGCCTGATAGCCTAAAACCACGCATAATAGCTACCGATAGCGTTGTACCCGAAGGCGACTCCAGCGTTTTTAAAAACATTGTCCATCCAGTAGTCCATGATTCCGACCGCTACCAGACACTCAAAAACTCTACGGTAAACGAAGGGGATGTTGAAACCGAAGAAGACACGGTAGTGTACACCTCGATAGAAGATGCCAAACTGGCCAATATAAAACTGAGCGGGTACCAGCGCAACCTATTGAAA
>CAYYZT010000003.1:30710-32771 GCA_964476015.1 uncultured Chitinophaga sp. | reverse complement strand
CCTGAGGGACCACCCGTTTGTAGTGATAGCGGGCCGACTGGGCAAAGGCAAAACGCTGGATACGGCCGAAAACTGGCTCAACATAGCCAAATACCTGTTGTTTCGCCGTGGGCCGCTTACCAGCACGATTGCCGAGGCCTGCGGTTTCGTGCAAACGAGGCCAGACCTGCCCGCGCCTGATATGCAGGTATATTTTTCCCCGGCCTTTTTAATAGAGCACGGCTTCGTGAAGCCGGGCGGCGACGGCTTTACCCTCGCCCCGTGCCTTATAAAGCCCAAAAGCGTGGGCGAACTGACGCTGAAAAGCCGAGACCCGCACGAGCACCCGCTTATCAACCCCAATTATTTGGCGGAGGAAGAGGATATGAACGCCATGATAGAGGGTTATAAAATTGCGGCCAAACTGTTGCACTCCAAGGCTTTTAAGCCTTACTTCCGCAACTACTACCGCCCCCACGACCGCCTGAACAGCGTGAGCGAAATAAAAGAGCACATCCGTTTTAACATGGAGGCCATGTACCACCCCGTGGGCACCTGCAAAATGGGCAACGACCGCATGGCCGTGGTAGACCACACCTTGAAAGTACACGGGCTGGAAGGCCTCCGCGTGGTGGATGCTTCCATTATGCCCACCATCATCGGTGGCAACACCAACGCCCCCACCATCATGATTGCCGAGAAAGCGGCGGATATGGTGCTGAGGGGTTAGTCTGAACCTGAATTTGCAGAATTTAAGAATTTTAGAATTCGATGTGTTAGAACTTGACTAGACTATTATTGAATTATAGCGTTAAAATTAATTTTATAATTCATGAATTCTGCAAATTCAGGTTCAGACAAACATCAAGCCACCCGCAGCACCTCTTTATTATACCTGTTTCGGTAATCAATAGGTGAAAGGCCGGTAATTTTTTTGAAGGTCTCGCGGAAGGCTTTGGTGTCGGTATAGCCCACTTCGTACATTACCTCGTTAATGTTTTTGCGGTTGGTTTCGAAGTTCTTTTTGGCGGCTTCTATTTTTACGCGCTGTATATACTCCACCACCGTGTTGCAGGTGGCTTTTTTAAAGCGGCGTTCCAAGCTGCGGCGGCCCAGTGCCAGCATATCCGCCAGCATGTCCACGGTAATGCGGTCGTTATAATGCTTTTCTATGTACTCCTGCGCCTGTTTCACGGCCTCGTCCTCGTGCATTTTCTGGCCTTGGAAAATGATGAACGGCGACTGGCTGTGCTTGTCCACGTCAATCATAAAGGTTTTGGCAATAACGATGGCCATTTCGCGGCCCGCGTATCTTTCCACCAAATACAGCAACAGGTTGAGGTAAGAATACGCCCCGCCGCTGGTATAGATGCCCTGCTCCTCGGTCATTATTCTATCGTCAAGCAAGTTTACCTGCGGAAACAAGGCCCTGAACTGGTTGGCCGACCGCCAGTGCGTGGTGGCGTTGCGGCCGTTCAACAGGCCCGTTTCGGCCAGCAAGAACACGCCGATGCAAAGGCCCGCCACTTCGGCACCTTGCTTGTATTGCGTGGTTATCCAGGGCAGAAACTCTTGGTTGGCTGCCACCACCTGCTCGTGCGGCCCGTGTATGGCGGGGATGATGATAATGTCCGTTTGGGTTACTTCCGCAACCAGCGCATCCGGGTTCACGGTAAAAAGCCCGGTGGATTGGCGGGTCTCTTTGTCCAAGCCTACCAATTGCACTTGGAACACCGGCCCGTGGCCCATTTCGCCCATAATGTGGTTCACCATATTCAATATCTGGTGCGAACCCTCGATGTTGGTAATGCTGGTGTGGCCCTTCGGGATAAGGATGCTGACGTGTTTCATATCCTACCAAAGATATAAAACATGCTGTCGCAAACCACCCACCATATTGCCGTATTCACACCCGAAACGATTGCAAATTTGTCACGATATTTGTAGGAGGGTTGATTGGTTGATAAGTTTATCTGTTCATCAGTTATTCGGTATTGATTATCAATCGATACATCCATAACCAATAACCAATGCACGGATAAACAGATTAACCGATGAACAGATTAACCGATCAACCAACGT
>CAYYZT010000003.1:28787-30700 GCA_964476015.1 uncultured Chitinophaga sp. | reverse complement strand
CGGTACTGTACGTAAAGTCCGTTTCTTTCCCCGAAGGCCTCCTGCCCGCCTATCAGCAATTGGAGGAAAAATTGGGCAACGTAAACGGCCGTACCTTTTATGGCCTGAGCCGTATGGACGGCAACGGTGGTATTGCTTATTGGGCCGCGGCGGGCGAACAAACACCCGGCGAGGGCACGCAACTGGGTTTGCCCACCATGAACATCGAAAAGGGCACGTACCTTACCAAAGCCATTACCAACTGGCGCGGCAGCGAGCACCTTATCGGGCAAGCCTTCCAAGAACTGATGGCCGCCTGCAACCCGAAGCCCGGCGGCTACTGCGTGGAGTGGTACCAAGGCGACGACAAGGTAATATGTATGGTGCCTTGTGGATGAGTAGTAAGTAGGAATAAAAAGTTAACCAGTAACCAGTAACCAATAAACCAAACCCCATGGCAACCAATAAAGAAATAGTGAACCAGATAAACGATGCCTTTGCGAACAGCGACGTGGAAAGCTTTCTGACACACTGTACCGAAAACGTGGTGTGGCATATGTATGGCGACCAAAGTATTGAGGGAAAAGAGAACATCCGCCAATTCATGAAAAGCCACGAAGGGCCTAGCGACCCGCCGGTGTTTGTTATCGATAACGTTTTCGGGGAGGGCGACCGTGTGGCTTGCGATGGCGGCATGACCATGAAAACCGCCGACGGCAATTACTGGAAAGGCCGCTATTGCGATTTGTATATTTTCGAAGGCGGAAAGGTAAAAGAGATGCGCTCGTATATAGTGGAAAGCAAGCAGGGCTGAGTTCAGGGGGATTGGGACAGTTTTATCACCCTTAAAACCAACACCATGAAACTGGAAAAAACCTTTGGAAGCTACTCCGTAAACGACCTTAAAAAGGCCGAGGAATTTTACCGCGACATGCTCGGTTTGAACGTGGAAGCGGAGGAATATATGGTACACCTGAAAGTGGCCGATAACTACGAGGTGATGCTGTACCCTAAAGATAAACATGAGCCAGCCACCTTTACGGTGCTCAACCTGGTGGTGGCCGATATTGAAGCCACGGTAGACGAACTGGCGGCCAAGGGCGTAACATTCGAGCAGTACGGCGGCGAAATACAAACCGACGAAAAAGGAATCCACCGCGACGAAATGGCCACCATTGCCTGGTTTAAAGACCCGGCGGGCAATATCCTTTCTCTTATTGAAGGATAGTTATTAGTTGACCGGTATATCGGTTAATCGGTTAAACTGAATAACAGCGGGTAACTGCTAACCGAAACCATTAACCGATGTACCAATCAGCTGATATACCGATTAACCGATATACCGATAAACTTATCAACCAACACCCATGTCAACAAAAATTTTCGTAAACCTTCCGGTGAAGGATTTGGTGAAAACCAAGGAGTTTTTTTCCAAGCTAGGCTACACCTACAACGAGCAGTTTACCAACGAGGTAGCGGCCTGTATGGTGGTTAGCGACCACATTTTCGTGATGCTGCTCACCGAGCCGTTTTTCAAGGGCTTTATCCAAAAGGAAATAGTGGATGCCAAAAAGGCCACGGAGGTGCTCATCTGCCTTTCGGCCGAGAGCAAGCAGGCGGTGGACCGCATGGTAAACGCCGCCGTGGAAGCGGGTGGCAAAGCCCTGCCCAACAAGCAGGAAATGGGTGAATTTATGTACGGCTGGGGCTACGAAGACCTCGACGGCCACCACTGGGAAGTGATGTGGATGGACATGACCCAAGTGCCTGCTGACATTGCCCAACAGGGGTAATAATAGCGGTCAGCCCGTCGGACCGCATGGTCCAAGCCATAATTTTAACACAAAGGACACAAAGAAAAGCACAAGGTTCACAAGGTATTGTAGTGTTCTTAGTGCTATTTCTTAGTGTCCCTTGTGTTTCAACTCGTAACC
>CAYYZT010000003.1:21241-28777 GCA_964476015.1 uncultured Chitinophaga sp. | reverse complement strand
CATGCCAACCCTACATACCCATTTATTTTTCGACGGCAAGGCCGAAGAAGCATTCCGATTCTATCAATCCGTTTTCGGCGGCGAGGCCCAGATGCACCGCTATAAGGACACCCCCGGGCAAACATTTCCCGAGAGCCACCAAAACCGCTTGATGCACGCATCGCTGCCCGTGGGCAAAAACAGCCTGTTGATGGGTGCCGACTGGCACGATGCCGCAGGGCCTTATAAACAAGGTATGGGCTTTGCCGTGTATGCCGATGTGGAGAGCAAGGCCGAGGCCGACAGGGTTTTCAATGCCCTTGCCGAAGGAGGAAAGGTAACCATGCCCGTACAAGATACTTTTTGGGGTTCGTATTTCGGCATGTTGGTAGACCAATTCGGCGTGAGCTGGATGATTGGCTACGACCTTAACAAAGGATGATGGAAACCCCAATATTTTCGTTGTGATAAGGCAGGGTCGCAGCCCTGCCTTATCACAATGAAAACATGCCGCTCCGTTGGCACGGCTTACCGAGCGCAAAAAACGGAACCAGCACCACTGGCCCGGCCGTTTAATCTGCATCAAACCCTTATTTTTACTACCCGAAACCACCCACTATGCTACGCTCCCTCTTGTCGCCCCGCCCGCTGGATACTGACCTTACGCTGCTCTTGCTACGGCTTATCTTCGGCGGCCTGTTCGTTTATTTCGGTTGGGTAAAGATTGAAGGCTACCACGACATCCTGCCCGTGTTCGAGGATTATATCGGCATCGGGCCGAAACTGTCTTTTCACCTGCTGATATTCGCCGAGTTTTTTTGCGGCATACTGGTCGCCATCGGGTTGCTTACCCGCGTGGCCGTTATCCCTATTTTCATTGCCATGATAGTGGCCTACTTCATCGCCCACGGTGCCGACCCGTTCCAGATGAAGGTGAGCGCATTTGTGTTCCTGTTGCTCTGCGCGGTAGTGTTTGTGGGCGGCAGCGGCAAGTACTCGGTGGATGCGCTGCTGTTTAAAAACAAGTAAGCACATTTCTAGGATACTGGGTATTGGAAACTGTTTGATATGCTATAAAAGTCGCTAAATCAGCTATTTACAGGGCCATTACTTATCTAAACCACCAGATTGGTTTATCTATTAGCGTCGCTTTTTGATTGTGTTATGTATTATTGTTAGTTACAATCAAAATAATTTTAAGCTATAAAACACACATTGTTAAATTGTTTGAAAATAATTTTGCATCCTAGAATTTTAGATATTAAAATATTTATGCCAATTATGTAAAAATGCGTAGTTGCATGGTAACATTAGTACTGTTTATTGCGTAAATCAAAAACTAGGTAAAAAAACCTATCCCGTTTATGCACTCAACACCACACCATGAAAAACTACAACCAAAACCAACCAAGCCTCGGCATTATAATTGTCGGCATTGTTATCCTCATTTTGGTAAACATGCTCAGTGCCTTGGGCCAAACCACCCTTTTATCGGAAAACTTTGAAGGCAGCACGACAAGCTGGTCTTATATTACCACCAGCGGCAACGGCAACAATTACTGGGAGGTGTCACAGGGCAGTTGCAGCAACGGCAGCAAGCTGCTTATGGTGCGCCGCAACAACGATGCCTGCACTTACCGCAACAACCAAGCGCACAACATTATGGCCCGAAGGCTGGTAAATGCCACGGGCTATGAAAACCTCACCCTCGGCTTCGACTGGATTTGCAACGGCCAAGCCGGGGCCGATTATGGCTCCGTATATTACTCCTTCAACGGCACCACTTGGACCCAAATAACCACGGGCGGCAACGGCGGCGTGTACCAAGGCACCACTACTTGGGGCACGCAAACCGCCTACAGCCTGCCTGCCGTGCTGCGCGATACCACCTTCTATATCGGGTTCAACTGGGTAAACAACAACAGCGGAGGCAGCTACCCTGCCTTTGGGGTGGACAACGTGGTAATAAGGGGCACCGTAAAGCCCGCCACGCCACCGCAGGCACCCACCAACACTATTTTCAGCCAAAACTTCTCCGGCGGCACACTGCCCAGCGGTTGGACGAATACCGACATGACTGGCAACAACTCCGGCACTTGGCGTTTCAACAACCCCGGCGGCCGCACCATCAACACGCCTACCGCCGCCAACGGGTTCGCTATTTTCGATAGCGACCAACTGGGGCAAGACAATAAGCCGGAAAACGCCGAGTTGGTTACGTCCGCCTTCAACTGCTCGGCCTATTCCATTGTTAACCTCAGCCTGTACCATTACTTCTACCACTATGCCAACAGCAACTACCGCATCTCTATAAGCGGCGACAACGGGGCCACGTACACCACCTTGGCTTTCGACTCGGTCACCACGGCCAATGCCGCCAACTACTTGGCCGATATTTCGGCCTATGCGGCGGGCAAGAGCCAAGTGAGGCTGAAGTTTACCTACCGGGGCAGCTATAGCTGGTATTGGGCCGTGGACGATATTTTGGTTACGGGCCAAGCAACCGACAGCAGTAACTGGACAGGGGCCGTAAGCACCGCTTGGACCACCGCCGGCAACTGGAGCACCGGCAGCGTGCCCAACAACGCCACCAAGATATTGATACCCGCCTTGGCGGTGCGTATGCCTACCGTGGCCGCCAACGCGGGCGCAACCGCCCACAACATTACCATACAGGCCGGGGCTACCCTTACCGTAGCCACCGACTCTGCCCAAGGCGGCAACTTCACCGTTACGGGCAGCCTTACGTGCAACGGCACTTTGGCGCATTCGGGCACCACCCCGATTCGCCTTACCGGCGCGGGCAAAACCATCAGGGGCAACTTTGCTGTCGGCGCAAACGATGCCGCATGGCAGCTCATGGACGGGGCCAGCTATACGCTCACCGGCAATTTCACCACCTATCAGCTATCCATTGGCGCAGGGGCCAGCTTGGCATTGAACGGCCATACGCTTTCCGTGTACGCCTTGCAGCAATCTGGCTCGCTCTCCATCGGTTATGGAACCCTTGAAGTAGCGGGGAACAACAACGTGTTTACCGCCAGCGGGTTCAATGCCGGTTTGGGCACGGTGCATTTCAACTCTGGCGGCGGCAGTTGGGTTGCCAAGCCGAAGGTAAACCAAACCGTTCCGTCGTTGGCTTATTATGATTTGCAGGTGCGCGTAAACAATGGCTTTACAGCCACTTTGGGCAACGGGGCCGGGTTTGAGGTAGGCAGGCACCTTACCGTATTAAACCCATCCACCGCTGGCGGCTTTCTTGCCACGGCCAGCAATATTGCGGTACAGGGCAATCTGGTGTTGGGCAGCGGCAGTACCAACGGCTTCACCTTCAACGTGGGGCACCGCGTGTTGGGCGGCGGCGGCAGCTCGGCACTGGTGTGCGACGGCAGTGTGTTTCAGTACCAAATAAACATAACCTACGTGGACGCCAGCTTGCCCGCAATCGATAATTTCGACGGCTCGCCCGATATAGCCTATCCCGTTGCCTACAACGGCATCGGCACGCAGATGGTGCTGCCCGCAACATACGGCAGCTTGGCCATCGGCGGCACGGGCAGCAAGGCTTTGCGGGGCGATGTAACGGTAAACCGCAACCTTATGCTGGGTTCGGCCACGCTCACCACGGCGGTTAGCATGGCCGTGGAAAAAACCTCTGCCAGTGCCGATGTGGCCACCACCTACGTAAACGGGGGCGTGGCCGCCAACAACAATGTGCCCACGTTGGCCAGCCTGGCCAGCGTCAGTAATATGTCCATCACCATACCTTCCCTGTATGCCAATTATGCCTTGGTAGGTTTGAAAACGACCATCAACCACACCTATAATGCCGATTTGGACATATACTTGGTAAGCCCCGCGGGAACGGTATATGTAGTATCCACGGACAATGGCGGCAACGGCGACGGCTATGCCGATGCCCGGTTTACCGATGCGGGCACCACGGTGTTTGCCAACAACGCCATCCTCAACGGCCACTACCGCCCGGAAGGGTTCACCTTTGCCAGCATCGGCGGTAGCAAAACCGGCACGTGGACCCTGTATGTGGTAGACGATGCCGACCAAGACGACGGCATGTTGATGGACTTTAAACTGGAGTTGCGCAACGGCTCGGCCTTTGCCAATATTGAGGTGAAGGGCAACTGGATAAACACCAACGGCACCTTTACCGCTGGCACCGCACTGGTAACGCTTAACGGCACCAGCCAACAAAACGTGAGCACCCGCGGGCAGGTGTTTTACCAACTGCGGGTGAACAATGCCGCCGGGGTAATACTAAACGAGGACCTTACCATAAGCAATGCCCTTACCTTGAGCAACGGCGTGGTAACCACTGCCGCCAACCGATTGATAATAACCAACACCGGCAGCGGCAGCTTGGCGGCTTACGGCCCCACGGCTTTCGTGAACGGAAACCTGCGCCGGTATATCGGTTTCAATACGCAAACGTATGCGCTGCCCGTGGGCAACGGCACCACTACGGCCCACTACCACTTGGCGGAGTTGGAAAACAACCTGCTGTTGGGCGTGTCGTACATCGATGCCAGCTTTGGCAACCTCTCGGGCCACAACGATGCGGATATCAACGTTACGGAGAACGGCTTGGAGATAAACCGCATCAACCCCGCTGGCGTGTGGCACATCAATCCCAACAACCAGCCCACCTTGGGTTCGTACGGCATCAAGCTTAGCCTGAACGGTTTCAATGGCTTGGCCGACAATGATTTCGTGATATTGAAACGCCCCAGCGGCTCCACTTCGGGCGCGGCATGGAGCAACGGCAACGGCCTGCTGAACTTGGTAAACGGCTTGGGCCGCTTGGTATCGCAAGGGTTTGCGCTGCGCACGGGGCTTACCAGCTTCTCCGAGTTCGGCATTGGCGACGGCAACTCCGGCGGCACTTCGCTGCCAATTGAACTGGTGGCGTTTACCGCCATCCTCAACGGCAATGGCCAAGTACAGTTGGATGGGGCTACCGAGCTGGAGATAAACAACGATGACTTTACCGTGGAACGGTCTGTTGACGGGCTGGAATTTGAGCCGGTGGATGTGGTAGCGGCGGCTGGCAACTCTACCCTGATGCGCCAATACCGTACCTTGGACAGCGAACCCTACGATGGACTCTCCTACTACCGCCTGAAACAAACGGATTTTGACGGCACGTTTACCTATTCGCCCATGCGCAACATATTGGTTGCCCGAAGCCAAGATTCGCCCGCCATTAGCGTTTACCCCAACCCCAACCAAGGCCGCTTTCAACTGGAAGTGGCGGGTATGTACGGCATGGCCAGCGTGGTGGTAATGGACCTGCAAGGCAGGGTGGCCTATCAAGGCGCGATGGACCTAAACGGGCAGCAGGAAATGCAGTTGGACCTTTCGCACAGGCTCATGCCCGGTTTTCACCATGTTATGGTACAAACCTTTGCTTCCCAAGCGATGCAAAAGATAGTGGTGGAATAGGTTTGGCTAATTCAGTTGATGGGTTGATACTTTATTGGAGGAAACAGCTGCACGTTTCAAGTTCAGGGTTACGCATTGGCTGGAAGGAAACCATGGCACTTCTTTGGCAAGATATTGGTAGCGTTGCAAGTGAGGCATTTTTCATAACCCTTAAAACGTTAAGTTATGTTTCCCTTTGATAAAAACTCCGAAAAATTGCAAGGACACTTCGGCGACCAAAACGGCAATCACTTTCCACCGGAAAAAGGCAACCAACGTGCCGAAGCGCGCAATAGTGGCAAAAGCGGTAAAAACCCGCTCAGGATTGGCCATGGTGGCCAACCGGGCACGCGCCACAAATAAATGCAAAATATTTTGAGTATTAGGAGCCGATAGCACCCATGCTATCGGCTCCTTTGTTTTGGCACCTTGCCATGCTCCGTCCTCAATAATCATTCCCTTTAATGGTTGGGAAATTTGCCTGCCACTTGGGGTAGTGCTGTGAGGTATCGCCTCCCCCAATTCAACCAACAACATTGTGCAATGCGTTGGTTTTCAATCTTTATAAAAGTTGGCAGCGTTTTCGCATATATAAAAGCGATTTACGACCAACCATTTTTAAACCTTAAAACCAAACGTTATGGTACCTCAAAATCAAAACCCGGAAAGGCAAAACCCGCAACAGCAACAGCCTAACCAACAGCGTACTCCAAACCAACCTGGCCAGCAACAACGCGAAAACCAGCTTGAGCAAGAGGAGCAAGACCCAACCCAAGGCCCTCGCCGTACTCAACAGGACGAAGAGTAACCTTTAGCTGCTTTTTTATCATTATGGTACTAAAGCAGTTTTTTGTAGAAGCCGATAGCATTTCAAATGCTGTCGGCTTTCTTTTTGTTTATGGCCAGTCCAAAAACTCGTAACCCGCAACAAAAAAAGGGAGACACCTTGCGGCATCTCCCTTTTGGGTATGGTTGAAGTAAAAGCTTATGCTTCTTCGCCAGCTTCGCCCTCGGCTGCCTCTTCGGCTTTCGGGGCAGCAGCCTTTCCGCCTTTTTTGGCAGCGGCTTGCTCGTTCTGTTGCATTTGCTCCTTCAGTTGGCTCAACACGTCCAAATCGCCCAAGGTGGTTTTTTCCACTTTGGAGTTGGCGGCTTTCACTGCTTTGCTGGTTTTATCCTTATCGGCAGCTTTGGCCTTTTCGCCGGCCTTCTTCTCTTCGTACTTGGCCTCTTCGTGCAAGCGGGCATGGCTCAAAATAATACGCTTGTCCTTACGGTCAAACTCAATTACTTTAAACTCGATGGTTTCATCGGCTTCCACGTTTTTGCCGTCTTCCTTCTTCAGGTGCTTGTTGGGCGCGAAGCCTTCCAAGCCGTAAGGCAACTGAACGATGGCACCGGCATCTTCCTTACGGAGTACGGTACCTTCGTGTACGGAGCCTTCAGGGAAGATGCTCTCGAAAGTATCCCATGGATCTTCTTCGATTTGCTTGTGGCCAAGGGTAAGCTTGCGGTCGTCGGTATCGATGTTCAATACCACTACTTCCAGTTGCTCGCCAGCTTTGGTAAACTCGGCAGGGTGGCCGAAACGCTTGGTCCAGCTTAGGTCGCTGATGTGAACCATACCGCCGATGCCGTCTTCAAGCTCTACGAAAACGCCATAAGGGGTAATGTTCTGCACTTTGCCGGTGTGGCGGCTGCCAACAGGGAATTTGCCGGCAATCTGGCCCCAAGGATCTTCTTGCAAACGCTTCAAGCTCAAAGACATCTTGCGCTCGTCGCGGTTCAGGGTCATTACTACGGCTTCGTAGATTTCGCCTGATTTGAAGAACTCTTTGCTGTTTACCGGTTGGTTGCTCCAGCTTACTTCGCTCACGTGAATCAAACCTTCAACACCTGGGGTAATTTCTAGGAAAGCACCGTAGTCTTCGATGTTCACTATTTTACCTTTCACGGTAGAACCAACTTCTAGGTCGGCAGGCAATACTTCCCATGGGTGCGATTGCAACTGTTTCAAGCCGAGGGAGATACGTTTCTTCTCGTCGTCGAAATCCAACACTACCACGTTCAGCTTCTGGTTCAAGGCAAGCACCTCGCTTGGGTGGTTTATGCGGCCCC
>CAYYZT010000003.1:0-21231 GCA_964476015.1 uncultured Chitinophaga sp. | reverse complement strand
CACGAAATATCGGTGATGTACAACAAGCCGTCTACGCCGCCAAGGTCGATAAACGCGCCAAAGTCGGTGATGTTCTTGATGGTACCTTCCAATACTTGGCCTTTCTCCAAGCTGCCGATGATAACTTGGCGCTGGGCTTCCAAATCGCTCTCGATAAGGGCCTTGTGCGATACCACGGCATTCTTGATGGCTTCGTTGATTTTTACCACTTTGAACTCCATCTTCTGGCCCACGTACTGGTCGTAGTCCATAATAGGCTTCACGTCTATCTGCGAACCCGGCAAGAAGGTCTCCAAGCCGTAAACGTCCACAATCAAGCCGCCTTTGGTTTTGCTGGTAACACGGCCGGTAACCACGGTCTCGTTTTGGTAGGCATCCACAATATTGTCCCAAGCCTTGATAAGCTTGGCATTTTTGCGGGAAAGCACCAATTGGCCGCGGAAGTCTTCCTTCTCTACCACGTACACGTCGTACTGTTGGCCGTTGGCCAGCTCTTCCACGTCGCGGAATTCGGAAAGCGGCACCAAGCCGTCGGATTTGAAGCCGATGTTCAGCACCACGTCGTTGCTGGTAATACCAACCACGGTGCCTTTTACGATTTCGTTTTCGTTAACAGCCTTCAGGGTGCTGTCGTACAAGTCTTCCAGCTCTTTGCGGCGATCGTCGTCATAGTGGGCCAGGCTGCGTTTGCCTTGCTCCCAATCGAAATCGTCGTGCGCACCGCCAATTTCCTCGTCCAGTTCGGCCACGGCCACATCGCTGTCGTCGTTTTGGATGGTTTTGGCAGCGGCGGCACCGCTGGTAGCGTTGGTTTGCTCGCCTTGCTCGGCGGCATCGTTTTGTTCAGTCTCACCAGTAACTTCGGCCTGTGGCTCCAGCTCTTGGTTTTCTTGAGGTACGTTTTCTTCAGTCACGTTACGCTCATGTTTTTAAGGGTTAAACAATATGGTTTCAAACGCCGTGGTTTTCAGGCACTTACGCACCATCCGCACACGGGAACGCAAAGGTACGCTTTTCTTTCCAATACGCCAACGGTAAGCATTTGATAATGAGGCAAAATAAGAAGAGGTGGTTGGGACAAGGTTAATCCTGAAGGGATGAAATGATTATAGGGAAACCAGCCCCAATATAAAACCCCGAAGGGGTGATACGGCCATGTGTGGGCATCATATCACCCCTTCGGGGTTTGTGTGGTGTATTGTCAAATAGAGCTACAATACTGTCATCCCTTCAGGATTTGCGTGGGATCAATTCGTTATTCGATAGTGGATTTTTCCTCCTCATAAAAATTCACCATGCCCTCTTCGTATTGTAGATAGGCGTTGTAAATATCTAAGTAAATAGTAGAGCCGTTGATGCCTTCCAGCTCGGCACCGGTAGTTAGGTACATATCGTTGTTATCAGGGTCTACGGTGTTTACAAATTGCTCATCATCAGTTGAGCTGCCCACAGTGTAAAAATCAGTGTCCTCCGTGTAAATTTTAGCACCTAGCGAACTAAGGTTTAAGTAATCTACCACGCTTTCGCCGCTGCGGGTTACCACTTGTAGCACCGGTTCGTTGGAGCCATTTACGGTTAGCTTCAGCGTATAGGTGCTTAAGTCGTAACCTGTGGTCAGTTTATTCGCCCCTAAAGTATGCTCGTCGTTAAGGTGTTGCCGGCCGTTATCGGTTACTTTTTGGCAAGAAGCAAAAGAAAGGGCCATAGCCAATGCAAAACAAACAGCAGTAATACTTTTGAATGGAGTGATGGTTTTCATATCGAATGGTTGGTTAGTGAATAAATATTACTCTTAACGAATAATCGACAATAGAGATTGTTTTGCTAAATATAATCAATATAAAATAGAAAGCACCATCATTTGATGGTGCTTTCTATAAAAATTACTTTACAAAAATACTTATCCAATTAGCTCGCTTTGCGCAGGGCCTGTTGCTTCTCTTTTTCGTAGAAGTTTACCATGCCGTCTTCCGCTTTGGCGTAGGCGTTGTAAATATCCAGATAGATAGTGGAACCGTTGATGCCTTCCAATTCGGCACCGGTAGTTAGGTATATGTCGTTGTTGCAAGGGTCCACCGTGTTTACATATTGGTCTTCCACTGTACTACTTCCCACTATGTAAAAGTCGGTATCTTCCGTATAAATTTCGGCGTTTTGAGAGCTCAAATTCATTTGGCTCACCACGCTTTCGCCACTGCGGGTTACTACTTGCAAAAGTGGTTGGTTAGAACCGTTGGTGGTTAACTTAACCATGTAAGTGTTGAGGCTGTAAGATGTAGGCATAACAAATGGTGTTTTTGGTTTTAATAATCGTTTCCCATGATTTCCCTTTCTTATACGTGGCCTACACCTCAAGGTTTCACTTACAAAGCATTTTTTTATTTCATAAGTTAGATAGTTTTAAAAATGCATGCAGTGTTAATGTTCTTATACACTTGGTTGATGCATGTTTAATCTTTGCTACACAAAATGCCAACGGGAAGTAGTAATTTTAAACAACTCCTAAAAACACGCATATACACTATGGCGGAAAAGAACAAGGAAGACAGCCTTTTCCAGTTGATACGCTCGATGAACAAAGCGGAGAAACGGTATTTCCGGATCAACAATACCCACGTAATAGGCGAGAAGAACAGCTATATGCGCCTATACGATGCATTGGAAAAACTGGATGAATACGATGATGCCAAATTTCGCCAAAAATTCAAGAAAGAGCCGTTTGTAAAATATTTAGCTGCTGAAAAAAACTATCTCTATGAGCAAATTCTAAAAAGCTTAAGGGCTTTTCGGTCTGAACGTAGTAACTATACGAGGCTAATAGGGTTAATCCAAGACATTGACTTGTTGTATGAAAAACGCCTTTATGAGGAATGTGAAAAAAGGGTAAGAAAAGCCCAAAAAATTGCTATTGAAATGAACTACTTTCAAATCAATGCAATGCTAATTGATTGGAAACTTATCCTTTTAACTCGACTTGAAGACAGAGAAGTAGAAGACACTATTAAACAATATTATTCCGAATTGGAGGAAAACGATATTTCTTTCCAACACTTTCATTTTTACAGAAAACTAAAGAACGAGGTTATGTTAATCTCGAAAAAGGGATTTAAAGTTTTGCACCCCGTAGATAAAATGAGGTTAGAAGAGGTATTCAACTTGCCCCAAGTCCAGAACCCAGAATGGGCTGATTCTTTTAGCGCAAAACAAGAATACTATACATTAATGGGGAGGCTATATTACACCAAAAATCATTATGAAGAAGAACATAGGATAAGGGTTAAGCAGTTACAGCTTTTTGATGAGAACCCAGAAATGAAAGACGAATATTTGAATAAATATTATTTTACCCTTGCCCATTTTTTGCAAGTTTCCGTACGTGTAAACGATTTTGAAGGTTACGAGCGAGCCATCGAACAACTAGGTTTGGGTGACAGTCCTGAGCACTTCAAAGAAATGAAGGTTATCAATCTTGCGGGCAACCAAATGTTCTACCTAATGAACAACAGCCGTTGGCCCGAGGCGGTAAAACTTTCTAATATACTGGAGGATATAATAGTAAAATACCGCCCCAGCATTTCGTGGACACAGGTAATCACCATCAAATACAACGCTGGCTGCCTACAGTTTATCCTCGGCAAATACAGCGATGCCGTTGATAGGTTCGATTATATCATCAACGAGAAACAGGAAACCTACATAGGCCAGCTCTTGGCCAGCCGCATATTGCACGTTATCTGCCACTACGAGATTTCGCCGCCCACGGTGGTGGAGTACCTGTTGGGGTCGGCCATGCGGTTCGCCTCCAAAATAGAGCACAACAACACCTTCAACGACATTATACTCAAGGGCATACGCAAGCTTACACGCACCATAGACAAGGGCGAGACTCGGCAGATAATGACCCAGATGCGCGACGACCTGCTGGCCATATTCGAGCAATACCAGTTTGGACTGGGGCTGGAGGAAACCATTTGCTGGCTCATCAGCCGCATCGAAAACCGGCCCGTGATTGACGTGGTGAACGAGCGACTGGAAGTGGAACGCCAAATGGCCGTGGAGAAACTGAAACAGGCAAAGTAATTTTTGGTTACTGGTTATTGGTTACTAGTTATTGGTGAAATAAAACATTGCAACCAATATCAAACCACCCTTTACCAATAACCAATCAACCAGTAACTAATAACCAGTAATCAATCAACCAACATGAAAGACCTTATTATATATGGTGCCTATGGCTACACGGGCGAGCTGATTGCCCGCCAAGCCGTGGCACAAGGGCTAAAGCCGCTACTAGCTGGTCGCGACAAGCATAAACTGCAAGCCCTCGCCGGGGAACTGGGATTGGAATACCAAGCTTTCGAGCTGCACGATACCGCTGCCCTTGAAAGCTGCCTGCGCGGTGCCAAGGCGGTGCTGCACTGCGCCGGGCCGTTTGTACATACCTACAAACCCATGATGTATGCCTGCCTTAAGGAGCGGGTGCATTATTTGGATATTACGGGCGAGGTAAAGGTATTCGAGGCCATGGCACGCAAAAGCGAAGAAGCCAAGGCTGCGGGCATTGTGTTGCTGCCGGGCTGCGGATTTGATGTGGTGCCGAGCGACTGCCTCGCGGGTATGCTGAAGGAGCGCATGCCCGATGCCCAATATCTGGCACTGGCCTTTTACTCCAAAGGCGGCTCTTCGCGCGGTACGCAAAAAACCGTGATTGAAGGGCTGCACGAGGGTAGTGCCATCCGCGAAAACGGATATATCAAACCCATCCCGGCCGGGTCTGATGCCAAGCAAATAAACTTTGGCGACAGCAAAGGTATTTGGGCGGCGGCCATCCCTTGGGGCGATATTGCCACCGCGTGGTACAGCACGCAAATACCCAACATCAAGGTTTATATGGGCCTGCCGCAAAAGCTTATCAAAAGCATGCGGTTGTTGGGCTATTTCTCTTTCATTACCCAACTGGGTTTTGTAAAAAACATGCTACTCAGCAAGGTAGACAAAGGCCCTGCCGGCCCCACCGCAAACGAGCGCGAAACCAACAAAGTACACCTGTGGGGCGAGGTGCGCAACGCACACGGCGAAAGCAAACAACTGTGGCTCACCGTGCCCGAAGGCTATAAGCTCACCTCGCTAACCGCAGTGGCCATTGCCCAAAAGGTGCTGAACGGGGAGTACAAGCCTGGCTACCAAACCCCGGCCAGCCTCTACGGCAGCCAGTTTATCCTCTCTTTTGGCGGCACCAAACTAAAAGAGCCCGGCTTGTAAGCCAGGCTCTTTCGTTGTTATGATTACAGCAGTACTGCTTAGTATTTTGGTGTAGTGGTTGTGTTGGTGGTGTTTGCCTTTTTTTGGTATTTGTTGTAGCCAAACACTTTGGTGGCCTTTACACCGAAGAACGCAAACCAGTCGCGGTTAGAATCGCCTTTACGCGCCGTGGGAAAAGTATTTGCATCGTTCAAACCTTGGTTGAAAGTGATGCTGCCGTTAGGATTTTGCACCACAGATTTGGCCAAGGATGGGTTGGCCAGCAAAGCCACCGTATTTACGGGAACAATAGCACCGGTTGATGAAATCACGTTCACGTTTGTAGGCAGGGTAAGGCTTTCCCTGCTTATACCGTTGCCCAACCTTCCGGTAACCACCGGATTTGCATCGATAACAGATTGGTGAACGTTGGAACGGTCCCAATAATAACCGCTCACGTCATCCAAGTAATCGGTAAGGGTAAAGCGGAAGCTGCCTTCGATGCCGATGGTCCATGACTTGTTGATGATAAAGTCGAAAGTAACACCGAATGGAATGGAAATTTGCCACAGTTTATATTGCTTGGGCGGGTTACGGGGAGCGTATTTGCCATCTGGGTCCACATCTGGGGTAAGGGCCGTTTGGCCTTCTGTGCCAATAACATGCAACGGCACCCAAACGTATTGCGACCTATCGGCTTCGTTTTCCGAGGCTGAGAAAAAGGTTGTTCCGTCGTAGGCAAGGTAGCTGGGTTCGCCCGAAGCGTTCAGGCCAGTAAAGATACGAGCCTCCGGGTTGTGTTTGAAAACCCCGATACCGGCAAAAATGGCAGGAGAAAACTTCTCGCCTTTGCTAATACCGTATTGCAGCAAGTGGAAATGGAAAGTTAACGAGCCTTCGTAAATGTTGTTACGGAAGTTGGCTACCCTGCGCTGGCGGCCCAGTTCTGATTCGTCAATGTCAGAGCCACGCAATTGGCCATGCATAAATGCCAAGCGGGCCGAGAACCATTTGGAAATGTTGTATTGGCCATAGATACCTACGCCCCAACGGAACTCATCCTTATCGAACAGTTTGGAAGCCAAATCGCCGCTATAGTTCATGGTTCCAGCCAATATGCCCAGTTCCCAAGTTTTGGCCAGCGATGTGTAGGCACCCAAGTAAGAAAGGTCTCCCAATTCGTTTAGGGCATTCAGGGTGTTTATCTCTTCGTCGGTAAGGTTAATAGCACCAGGGTTGCTGATAACTTCTGACGGAGGGAAATATGTGCTGGCAACACCGGCAGCGTACAGTTTGCTGTAGTTGTTGATGGCCTTGCGCTGGCCGATAGGGAAATCAGGCGTTTCAAAACCCTCGTTATCCTTAAAGTTTTTCACTATTACGTAGCCCAGTTCGTTTTTCATAAACGAGGCATCGGCAACCGAAAAGCTGTACACCGTATTGTTGGCACTCCACTGTCCGTTGAGCAAGGTAACGGGTTCGATACGGATACCGTTGTTTATGGTATCGTAGAAAACGGACTCCAGTTGTGTTTCGCCAAACTCCGTTACAGGGCGGTTGAAGTACACCTCGAAAGTAACGTTGGTGGCTGGCAAATCCGAAGGAATTTCGGCATAGTTTGCCACCTCTTTGCCCACCAGCTTCACCTTGTATATGTGTGCATGGGTTTGGGCCGAAGGCTGGGTTAGTACCGGCTCGGGCTTCAACAAGGGCAGGGTATTGTTTTGGTAAAAGTGGTCGAACGTGGAAGAGATATAATCGCCGTTGGTGCTCCTAAAGTAGTTGCTCGGCATGTTAAACGACTCGCCGGCACCTTGTATGCCGAAGCTTATCTCGCGGATGATGGTATCCGTAGCCGCGTTAATCTGGTAGTTGCCGTAAATAGAGTTGTTCTTCAATTCGCTCTGGAAACGTTTGTCGCCAGCATCAAACAAACCGAAAACGGGGGTGTTGCTCGGTATGCCCTTGTCAATACCATACACCACGTTATTGGTAACAAGGTTGTTGTTGAAGCGAAGATCTAGTACGTTGTCTTGGAAGTTCTCGATAAAGATAGAACCCCAGTTGTTGATGAAGTTGTTGTTGGAAAAAATGAAAGTAGTCTTTTTATCGCCTACGGTGTACAAACTGCCCAACGGGCTGGTAATCAGAATATTCGACTCGCCCGTGTTCATTTCCCTAAACTCCGAGTGCTCCACAGTTACGTTGCTACGAAACCAATCCGTATCGAAAGACAAGGGGGTGGTAAGCTGCACAAACTTGGCGTAGCGTATGGCAATATCGGCCCCTTCGGCACCGCGCACCAAAATGCCCGTGCCTTGGCTATACTTCTCTTGGCTCTTTAGGGTAACAAAGTTGTTGGGCGCACCAACCACTTCCAAACCGCCTTCCACCACTAGCGTAGTGTTGGGGCCAAATAGCAACGTAGTGCCCGCGGGTACCTTCAAAGTGGCCCCTTTGCTTACCTTCACGTTGTGCTGGATAAGGTAGGTTTTACCTGCTTCAAGTTGTTTGGTGGCATTTATGAATCCCTCCAATACCAGTTGGCTTGTAGCATCCTCTCCTTGGGCAAAACTTACCACTGGGCCCATAGCTAAAACCATAAGTGCTATTAAGAATCCCCCTAGTGATGGCTTACCTTTTTTCATAGTCAGCATCAGCATTTCAGTTGGTTTAGTCGGTTCTTTAATTGTGTTGCTAGTCAATTATTACAATATATTAAACACTAGGGCATCCACCTCTTTATTCACCCCATCCGGTCCCTTCACGCGTATTTCGTTGAAAATGAAGATATCTCCCGGCTGTGCCAAATCAATCAGTTCCCTTGATTTTCCGGTAAAGTAAGAGCCTTTCACTTTTTCTTTAAAAATGCCCAAGCCGTTGGAGTTTACATATGTTACGCTATACTCCACTACCCTGAAATCGGCAGGTATTTCCATTTCTTTGGTAATGGCCTCCAAGCCTTTTTGCATTTTGAACAACTTGGCCGGTATTTCTCCGCCTTCCTTGTTATAGAGCACCACTTGGGGTTTGGGCAATTCTTTTACCTTGAATATTTCCTCGGCCACTACTTTGTAGCCGCCTTTGCCATCCGGCACTTGCAGGGTTACGTTAGCAAAGCCTTTGCGGTACACGGTGGCGTAAAAAGAGCTGTCCACCTTGGTTACTTTTCCTTGGCTGATAACCACTTTATACTTGTCGGGCGTGTACTCTGGGTGATAAACGTTGATGGGGTTGTTGATGCCCAAGTAAAGAATATTGTAGTCTTTTTGGCTTACGTAAGGCTTGCTCTTTACAACCGCATAGTTTATTTCGAAAGGCATTTCCTCGTCTTTCTTCTTCTTCTTGTCCTCCAGTTGCTGGTTGTCTTTCTGTACGGTTTGCTTGTTATCGTCAGGATAGCGGAATTTCACTACGCCTTTGATGGAAAATTCGCCGATTTGGTCGGTTTTGAGCGTAACCTCGCCCTGCCCGTTTACAAACTGGAAACTATCTATTACTTGGTTGTTGTCGTCGTAAACATAGATGGTAGCTTGGCCGCTGCCCGAGCCTACTTTGTTGGATGGCAAGGTGAGCGTGGTCACCCCGTCCTCGCCTACGGTAAACACGTCGTATTTCTTCACGCCTTTGGCAAGGGTAATAGTATCTACCGAAGAGCTGTCGCTGGCTATAAACTCAAAGTTGTAATTGCCCACGCCGCCTTCGCCCTGCACTTGGTCGTGAAAATTTTTCATTACTATGGATTCGGCTACCCTTACGTCGTTCTGGAATTTGGTAAGCGTGGCTATGGCTGCGTTAAGCGGTACATTGTCGAAGTAATACTTATCCCACGGGTAGTACATCTTTTTCGACTTGGGCAGTTCGTCGTCAACACGCAGCACGGTATCCAACATAGCCGAATTCTCGGCACCCAACAAATCCATCAATTGTTTCTTGGTTTCGGCAAGCACGCCTTTTATCTCCAAGCCTTTCTCGTTCCGGTAAAGGTCGTTGGTGGCATAGGTAGCATCCGACGAGCGTTTTAGGTGGTGGTAGATAGGGTCGTATCCGCCAGAACGGCTAATCAAATCTTGTTTTACAACCTCTAGGTAGTTAATGGTGCTGTCGGCTACTTGCTTGGTGCGCACCACTCGTTGGTACACCTCGCCATAACGTTCCCCATCAAGGTTTTTGAAAGTCTCGATGGTAGCAACGGTAAGGGCGTTTCTTTGATCAAGGCGCACGTTGGCATACTCAAGCGACCGGTTGAGGTCGGTAAAGATGTCAATGTACTCCAATGCCGGGTTCAGCACTATCATCGCAATGAGTACCAAGTACATCATATTGATGAGTTTCTGCCTTAAGGGATTAGAGGTTTTCATGTTTGCTGCCGGTGTTTAATTTGGACCCAAACTGGGAATTATCAGGCTTGGGTTTTGTTCCCCATTACTTCGAGCATACGCATATAATAGGTGTTCATTTGCGCTATGCTCTTATTGAGCTTGGAAATCTCCTGCTCAAACATTTCCGACGATTGGCGCATTTTCTGTACTTGGTCGTTCAGTTGTGCCACGTCGCTCATATCGGCCATGCGGTTCACGTTCTGCTCCAAACGCTCGATGCTCTTGGATAGGCGTTGGATAACCATGGGGTCCAAATCGGCTTGCTCAATCCAATCCTCGATGCGCTCTATTTTGTTCTCGCCTTCTTTGGTAAGCTGCGGAAAGATACGGTCCCACTGGTATTCCACTTCCTCCTTCTTCATTTCGAAGGCGGAGATGAAAAACACCAATGCTTCCACGCCAAGACCTATAAACAGAGCCAAGTCTGCATAGGGGAAATTCAAAAACTTGAACATTGCCCCGAGGATAACCACAGCGGCGCCTACACCGTAGGCTACATTCAAAGGATCAAGTTTGGCTCTACTTTTCACTGCCATAGCCGTGTTTTTTGTTACGCTGGTTTAATTTTTAGGTTCAATTTGCTAATATATGGAAATTCGGGAACAAAGCTATAATCCCACAATAATATCGCAGGGCCATACGTTTCCAAACCAAATAGCCTTGCAATTTACGGCAATTCCTTGTTTATTTTATTTTCTTGGGGTTAATTTATTATTATTCAGTACTTCTTGCGGGCATTATCCGGCATACTCCCGCAAAAATGCCCTAAACGTATGCTGGCCTGCTAACTTGGTGCGTTTTTTGTGCTATTTGTGTTATTTTGCGACATACGGATGCGTTTTTCTAAACCTTTTGAGTCCCCGCCATGTGGGCAACCATGGGGCTTCCCGAAAAGGCTAAAAAACGTTTTTTAAAAAGGATAACAGCACTTTTATGACACAGCCCAAAACCAAGGCCGGCAAAGGCAAAGAGGCTAGGAAGGACAAACCCGTGGCCCAGCCCGGCCAAGGCACCGAGTACATCATAAACCTGCGTACCCTGCAAGTGGAGGATTACGAGGATATGAAAGAGGCCATGGCCCTAGCCTATCCCGGTATGGAAGAACCTACCTGGGAGTATAAACATTTGAAACGCTTGTTGCAGATATTTGCCGAGGGGCAGATATGTATAGAGGTGAACGGCAAGGTGGTGGGGTGCGCCCTTTCGCTTATAGTGGATTATAACAAATATGGCGACAACCATACCTACGAGCGCATTACGGGCAACTATACCTTTAACACCCATACCGCCGACGGGGACGTGCTGTACGGTATCGACATTTTCGTGCACCCCGATTACCGGGGCATGCGCCTTGGCCGCCGCCTGTACGATGCCCGCAAGGAACTGTGCGAAAACCTGCACCTGCGGGCCATCATAGCCGGAGGGCGCATACCGCGCTACAAGCTGCATGCCGATGACCTTACGCCGAAAGCGTACATAGAAAAGGTGGAGATGAAGGATATTTACGACCCGGTGCTCTCCTTCCAGATTTCCAACGGTTTCCACGTACGGAAGGTGTTGAAAGGCTACTTGCCCAGCGACCGCGAAAGCAAAGCCTACGGCACGCTTATAGAGTGGAACAACATTTACTACGAGGAGCGGGAAAAGCTTATCGGCACCAAAAAATCGGTGGTGCGCGTGGGCTTGGTGCAATGGCAGATGCGCACGGTGAGCAACATTAACCAAATGCTGGAGCAGGTGGAGTTTTTTGTGGATGCGGTGAGCGGCTACCAAGCCGATTTCATCCTGTTCCCGGAATTTTTCAACGCGCCGTTGATGGCAAAGTTCAACGAGCAGGCCGAGAGCGAGGCCATCCGTTCGCTGGCCACCTTTACCGAGCCGCTAAAGAAGAAGTTCATAGAGTTTGCGGTATCGTACAACATCAATATTATCACGGGTTCCATGCCCATTATCGAAAAGGGCAAGCTCTTTAACGTGGGATACCTGTGCCGCCGCGACGGCACTTGGGATAGCTATTACAAAATACACATTACCCCTGCCGAAAGCCAGTATTGGGGCATGACGGGTGGCGACACGATTCAGGTTTTCGATACCGATAGCGGCAAAATAGGCATCATGATTTGCTACGACGTGGAGTTTCCCGAGCTATCGCGCCTGTGCGCCGAGCAAGGCATGGAAATCCTTTTCGTGCCGTTCCTTACCGATACGCAAACGGGCTACAACCGAGTGCGCATCTGCGCCCAAGCCCGGGCCGTGGAAAACGAGTGCTACGTGGCCATTGCGGGCTGCGTGGGCAACTTGCCGAAGGTAAACAACATGGACATACAGTATGCCCAATCGGGCGTGTACAGCCCGTCCGATTTCCAGTTTCCGAACAATTCCATAGTGGCGGAGGCTACCCCCAACACGGAGATGACCGTGATAGCGGATTTGAACATCGACCTATTGAAAGAACTACATACCGGCGGCAGCGTGCGCAACCTGCTAGACCGCCGTACGGACCTCTACTCCATTAGGCTGAAACGTAGGGGTGAGCATTAAGGTTGGTATATCGGTTAATCAGTTGATTGGTGGTAGTGTTTTGGCCAGTAGGTTAAGGCTATCTACCTTCAATTAAGGCTCCTGAAATCCACCGGCACTACCTTGCTTACGCCGGGTTCCTGCATCGTTACGCCATAGATAACGTCTACCGCGGCCATGGTGCTCTTGTTATGCGTAACCATGATAAACTGCGACTCTTGGCTAAACTGGCGGATGGCATGGTTAAACTTGCCGATGTTGGTATCGTCCAACGGTGCATCCACCTCATCGAGCACGCAGAACGGGGCGGGCTTGAGCAGGTAAAGGGCGAATAGGATGGCCAGTGCGGTAAGCGTTTTTTCGCCGCCGCTCAGTTGGTCTATAACCAACGGGCGTTTGCCCTTAGGGCGGGCAATAATGTCAATGGGGCTTTCCAGCGGGTCTTCGGGCTTGGTGAGCACCAGGTCGCACGTATCGTCTTCGGTAAACAAGCTGCGGAAAACCATTTGGAAGTTGTTGCGCACCGAGGTAAACGCATCCATAAACTTCGTTTTGGCCAAAACCTCTATTTCGTTCATCGTTGCCATCAGCGATTCTTTGGCTTGCAGCAAATCCTCGCGTTGGGCGGTAATGAAGGTGTGCCGTTGCTGCATCTCGTCGAACGCCTCCACGGCCATGGGGTTTATCTCGCCAAAGGTTTCGATGCGGTGGCGCATGCGGCCCACTTCTTCCTGCACGTCTTTCAAGGTACGCTCGGCATCGGGCTGTGCATCAAGCAAGTCGTTGATGTCGATATTGAACTCCACCGATAGGCGTTCTTTCAAGCCGTTCAGTTCCAGTTTTAGCTCGTTGGTTTTGTCTTTGGTTTGATCCAGACGGGCCAATATCTCCACTTGTTGCTTCTGCCAGTTGCGTATGCGGTCTTCTATGCTTTGTATATGCTCGCGGCTCTTAAAAAACGCCGCCTCAAACTCAGAAAGGCCCGTATGGCTGTTGCTGCGCTGGTTATATAATCCAGTTAGTTCGCCGTCCAGTTTCAGTACGGTTTCGTCAAGCGTTGCTATCTTTTGCGTGGCTACTTGGTATTCCTCCTTGTTTTGCAGGTTGCGCTGCTCAATTTCCCTTAAGCGGTTTTGGGTAAACTGCTCTTCCTGCGTAAGTTGGTTGAACAGGTTCTGCTGTTGGTGGAATTTGATGTTCTGCTCGTTGAACCTTGCCGAGGCATCCGCCGCCGTTTGCGAGGTTTGCCCGAAACGCTCCTGCAACTGGGCGTATTGGCTGTCTACCGTGGCCTTTTCTGCTTTCAATTGCTCTGCCGCTTGCAGGTGGCCTTGTAGCAATGCTTCAATGGCATCTATTTTTTCCTTGATGCTGGTGTTCTTTTTGTTGAACTCATCCAAGAAGGTTTGGTAATTCTCAATCTTGGTTTGCATGCTGGCCAACTTTTGGTCGGCTTGGTTCACCGCTTGGCGGGCCTGCTGTATGGCTTGCTGCTTGGTGTTTTGCCGCAGCTTCTGTTGGGTGGCCTCCAGTTGTTTCAGGTTGCGGTCGGTATTGCGGCGTTTTTCCTGAAGCTCCTCAATTTCCACTTTCAGTTTTTCCAAAGTTTTGCTGCGGCCAATGCGCATGCCCTCAAACAACCCCACCGAGCCGCCCGAAATGCTGTGCGGCGTGCGGATGATTTTGCCGTTCTTGCTTAGGAAAATGGCCTTGGAAGCCACGCCCGCTTGTTGTTGCAGTTCGGCAATGTCGGCCTCGTTTACCAAATACACATGCTCCAAAAGGAAAGCCGCCAGCTTGCGGTACTGCGTATCCGCCTCTATCACTTCCGTGGCGGGGATGGCGTTTGGCAACATCAACGGCGAATCGGGCTGGTAGCTTTCAAAATCGGATAGCAGGAAACAGTTGATGCGCCCTTTGCTGGCTTGGTTTAGCAACCCGATGGCATCTTGCGCGCTCTCGGCGTTTTCGGCCACTAGGTAGTTCAGGAATGGCTCCAGATAGCTTTCCACCGTTACCCTATATTCCTCCTTGCAATAAATAATGTCTGACAGCACAGGGGCCGTGGCCAGCTTATGGTTTTGCTTCTTGAGAAACTTGATACTGTCCGGGAAACCCTCCAAGTTCTCAATCAGGCTCTTGTTGAGGTTGTACTCGTTCTGCTTGCTATCCAGGCTGCGCTGCTCTTTGGCGGCCAGTTGGCGCGTGCTTTCCAGTATCTGTATGGTTTCGGCCAGTTCTTTTTGGATGCCTTCTTCCTCCTTTATCAAAGCCTCCAACTGTTGCTGCTGTTCGGTGCGCTGGGTTTGCAGGGCTTCGAGGTCTTGCTTGAGGATTTTCAGGCTGTTCTCCCGCTCCTGCACATCGCTTATGTTTTGCTCTATATTTTTATAGAACTGCTCCTTTTGGCTCTGCTGTATGGCCGCATCCTTTTCGGCTTGGTATATCTTTTTGTCCAGTTCGGTGCGCTGGTTGCTTATGGCATCCAAGGCCGTTTTGGCCTCTTGCTGTGCATCACGGGCGGTGGCTTGGGTCTGTTTCAGGCTTTCCAGTTCCGCCTCAACGGATTGTATGGCAGCCTCTTGCGCCGTTTTGCGCTCGGTAACTTCGCCAAGGCGTTTGCGCAGGTCGGTTTGGGTTTGGCTGGCCTCGCCCTCTTGGCGCGCAAGGCTGGCAATTTTATCGTTCAGGAAACTCTTCTGCTGTATCGCCCCGTTCTTTTCGCTCTCTTTTTTGTTGATGGCGTTTATGAGGTCGTTCAGCTCCTTTTGGCGGCTGTTCAGGTGTTTCTCCTTTTCCAGTATCTCTGCCTTTTCTTTTTCCAATTCGGCTTCTAGTTGGCGCAGGCGCACCTCTATTTCCAGCTTGGTGTTGTGGTCTTCCTTGCGCTTGGCCTCCAGCTCGTCAAAACCCTTGCGGAACGCCGCTACGTGGTACTTCGCCAGCTCCACGCTCAGCTCCTTGTATTCGTCCCGCAGCTTGTAGAAGCGTTTGGTTTTCTTTGCTTGGTTTTCGAGGGTTTTAAGATTGTTGTTGATTTCGAAGAGCAAATCCTCCACCCGCGCCAAATCCGCATCGGTGCTTTGCAGCTTGCTCAGGGTTTCCTTTTTCCGTGCCTTGAACTTGGATACCCCAGCGGCCTGCTCGAACAAACGGCGGCGGCTGTTGTCGCGGTCGTTCAGTATTTCGTCAATCATCTTTAGCTCGATGATGGCGTAGCTATCGCTGCTGATGCCCGTATCGAGAAAGAGGTTGCTGATGTCTTTCAGGCGGCACGGCACCCCGTTTATGCGGTACTCGCTGTCGCCGCTGCGGTGCAGTATGCGGGTAATGGTAACGTGCGTAAACTCGGTGGAGAGCAGGCCGCGGTCGTTCTCGAAACTGAGCGATACCTCTGCCATGCCGCTGGGCTTGCGGTTGCGCGAGCCGTTGAAAATGAGGTTGCTCATCTTCTCCGAGCGCAGGTTGCTGGTGCGCTGCTCGCCGATAACCCAACGGATGGCATCTACCACGTTGCTTTTGCCACTGCCATTGGGGCCCACCACGCCCGTAATGTTTTCGTTGAAGTTGATTACCGTTTTATCGGCAAAACTCTTGAACCCCTTTATTTCCAGACTGGTAAGCTTCACGGCACGGTAGCGTTTTTGCGGAGGGCAAATTTAGCTAAAATAGTCGACGGTCCACAACAGTCTACGGTCCACGGTTGGGTTGCGGGTTGAATGGATGAAACAATCTTGCCATTCTGTAAAGAAACTCCTCGACGAGCTGCATTGAAATCATAAAATGTGCCATATCCCCTAGGCGACATTTGTCTAATAACCAGTAACGCATTCACCTTCATCAACCAAATTCCTATCTTTAACCCCATGGGTTTCTTCTCCAACATTTTCGGCCCCAAGCTGCCCGAGGCACACGACTTATCGGTGTTGCACACCGATTTGCACTCGCACCTGATACCGGGCATTGACGATGGCGTGCCCACCGTGGAAGAATCCATCCGCATGATTCGGGGGCTGATGGAATTTGGCTACCGCAAGTTCATTACCACGCCCCATGTGTTGCCGGGTATGTACAACAACTCCGCCGCCAGCATTATGCCGGGGCTGGAACTGGTTCGCCAAGCCATCAAAGAGCACCATTTGGGCGTGGAGATAGAGGCGGCGGGCGAATACTACTACGACGAACAATTCGAGGAAATGGCCAAGGATGCCGAGCTGCTTACTTTTGGCGGCAACCGCATCCTGTTCGAGCTGCCCAATATGCACCAACCGCCGCGCCTGCGCGATACGGTTTTTGCCCTCACCATCCGCGGCATTACGCCCGTGCTGGCCCATGTGGAGCGATATCCTTACCTATATGAAAAAGGACTGGGCGACATAGAGGACTTGGTGAATATGGGCGTGGAAATGCAAATCAACATCGGCACGTTTACGGGTGCCTATGGCCCTAATCTGTTAAAGGCTTCGTACCAAATGATTGATGCCGGACTGGTTACTTACCTCGGCAGCGACCTCCACGGCGAGAAACACCTCGGCTACATCCGTGGTGCTTTCCAAAGCAAGAAATTCCGCCAAATGCTGGCCAAGCACGAGTTTAGGAACAGGGAGTTGTAACCGTAGCATCAAATCAACTTTGTGTGGATGTAATGAAGTAAGTGTCATGGTGAGCGGAGTCGAACCATGATGGCTTGGTGCTGGGAAGGGATAAAATTAGAAGGGCCGCCGATTAATTTCGGCGGCCCTTCCGTTGTGGTTGGTTAGTTAGTGGTTGATATTATTTGGCCATGCCCAATTTGGTTTGCGGGGCCAACGATGGATTTTCCAGCATGTTGGTAAGGTAGTTGCCACGAACACGGATAACGCCTTGGCCGCCATATACTTGCGGGTGAACGTAGTATCCAACCTCGTGAGCAGGCTTGTTGCGCACAGGCTCACGCTCTTGCGGGTTTTGTTGGAAGTAAGGGTCGTTACGCTCACCTACCAACTGCCAAGATACTTTTTGGCCCGGAGTGCCGCCAGCAATGGTAAAGGTGCCGTTGCTGTATTCGTTGGCTACATATAGGCCCGGGGCTGCACCACCGATGGCGGTAAGGTTGTAGCTAAAGTCCATGTTTACGGCAGTTACGTATTCGGGCAGGGCAACGGTGGCTTGGCCATTGGCATCCAACACGATGTTGCCGCGATAAATGTTCAATACCTCGTCAGATTCCACGGAGAAGTGGTACAGGTATTTGTTGGCAGGGTCGGACGGAAGGTCGATACGGAAGTTTTTGGCACCGCCCACGGTAAGGTTGCCCAAGGCCAAAACACTGCCCAAAGCACCGATGTCGTCAGCAGAAAGTATGCCGTAGCCCACGCCTGGCGCGCGTGAAGTGCCCAACAAGCCTACGAAACCCAAACCAGCAACACCGGGGTTGTCGTTGGTGCCGTTGGTAGGGCCGCCGTGCAAGCCGTAGATACCGATACCGTTATCGCCCGTGGTTTGGCCCAAAGTGCCATAAAAACCTTGGCCAGTGATACCAGCAGCTACAGCACCGCCCGTTGGGTTGAACGGCCCAGTGCTGTTGTTAAGGCCGAACATGGCGTTGCCGTTGTTACGGCTACTCTCGCCCACCACGCCGTTGAAGCCGCGGCCCAATACGCCGTGGCCGCCGTTGGTGCGCAGGTTGCTACCATACAGGGCGGTTTCGGCAGTGCCGGTGCTTTCCAATTGGGCAGCGATACCATAAGCAGCACCGCTAGAGCTACCGATAACGGCAGCGGTACCGTTGGCACCGTTGGTAGTAGCCTGCACTACGGAAAAAGTGTTGCCGGAATTGGTACCCGAAGCATTCAAAGACGTGCCCGTGCCGCTATGGGTAAGGGTAAGGGCCGATACGCCGCTGCCAGATGCGTTGATAACAACGGCACCTGCATCGGCAGTAATGGTGCGGCCCGCGCCTGCGCCACCAAAGTCATAAGCTTGGTCTAGCGTACCGCCACCGATACCGGTAGGGCCAGTAGGGCCTACGGGACCAGTAGCACCTGTGGGGCCAGCAGGGCCTGCCACACCCGCGCCAGTGGCACCGGTTGGGCCAGCAGGGCCAGTAGCTCCGGTAGCACCATCGGCACCCGTGGGGCCAGTGGGACCCGCAGGACCGCCAGCAGGGCCGGCAGGGCCAGTAGCCCCGGTTGGGCCTGCTGGGCCTTGCGTGCCAGCAAGGGTTGAAAGGTCAACACTGTTGCCACCTGTAATGGTAAGGGTGTTGCCCGTAAGGGTAAGGGTTTGGCCGCCGCCACCACCGCCGCTTCCGGCATTGGCTGCGTACAGGGCGTATGGTACGCTCAAAAATTGATAGGTGCCGAAATCGAGATAAGCGTTGCCGCCAGCAGGGTCAACTTCAATCTTTACCCATTTGGTGCCCGCCCCCCAAGCAATATTGGCAAAAGTGCCTACTTGGTTGTTGCCACGGCCCAATTGCAGCGTAAACACGCCGTAATCGGTAGTAGTAGCGGTGTGTTGTTCGGTATATACGGCGGTGCCCGTGGCAGGTCCGTCTATAATGGTTATCCTAACGCCGATGGGGGCGTTGGTGATGAGCGTACCCGACGGATTGCGGGCAACGGCTTGGTATTGAATGGATTGCGGGGCTTGTGCAAAGGCGGTGAAACTGGTAATTGCCAGTGCCAACACCATGCCCCAAGTAGCAAAAAAGCGGTTCATAAAAAGTGCGTTAGTTTAATTTTCAAAAACGGATGCTAATGTAACGATAAATAGAGTGAAAACTAACCCCAGTGGTTGTTTTTCGATGGAAATAAAGTTTTTCCGGTATCGTCCACACTTCTTACGGAAGCATACCAAATTATTGACTCTGATAGAGCCTGTGTGGCTTTTTTACAAAACTGTTTACCCTTGAACAAGGTTAGTGCCCGCCCAAGTCCTACCATAATCCCTTTATTCTCTCCGCCACCTCTGTTGGTTTTATCTCCCTCATACACTTAAAATGGTCGCGCGGGCATTGTGCATAGCCTATCTTGCTGCATGGGCGGCAGGGCAAGTCGCGCACCTCCATTATTACGGGCTGCACCGGGCTGTTTTTGCCATAATAAGGAAACATGCCAAACTCGGGTATGGTATTGCCCCAAAGGGATACAATCGGTTTTTGGAAAGCGGCCGATATGTGCATCAGCCCCGTATCGTTGCTTACTACCACGTTGGCCTGCCGCGCCAGCGATGCCGAGCCGTGCAGGCTAAACTGCCCACAGGCATTATACACTAAAGTATTTTCGCTAAGGGTTGTAACCTGCTCCCCTGCCGGGCGGTCTTCCGGGCCGCCCAAGAGTATGATGGGGTATGGCACTTGGCGGCAAACCTCCGCCAACAAATCCACGGGGTATTGCTTGGTGGCGTGTTTGGCACCTATAATCAAGGCCACATAGCCGTCGCGATGGGTTTCGGGCAAAGTGGCCAAGTCTATCTCCTGTTCTTTGGGGATGAAATAATCCAATCCGCCGCCGTCATCGGCCACACCTAATGGGGTGGCAGCGGCCAGGTAACGGTCTACTATATGCACCCTCGGCAATTGGTCCACCTTAAAGTTCACCATCAGCCACTTCTCCACGTTCAGTTTGTTAAACACGCTGGCGCGGGTACCCATCAGGGCGCGTATGGCCATGGTGCGCTGGTTGTGGTGGAGGTCGATGATATAATCGAACCCGAAAGCCTTTAAGTACTTCACCGTTTCCCAAAGCCCGTCTTGCAGAAAATGAAGCCCGTCGATATACGGATTATGCTCCAAGATGGGGGCAAAGGCTTTTTTGGTGAGGAAATGCACCTCCGCGCCGGGCAACTGCTGTTTCACGCACCGGATAACGGGCGTGGTGAGCACAATGTCGCCAATGGAGCTGAAGCGGATGATGAGGATTTTCAAAACATTTTTTTAACCCCTCTCCCTCACGGAGAGGTTGGGTGAGGGACTTTCCACTCCCGTCATGTCATTTTGAGCGAAGCCAGAAAAACATGGTAAAGATATTAACCACAAAGAACACAAAGGAAGCACAAAGCTCACAAAGAAATTAAATGTCTTTCAACAATTCTCGCGCAGGCTTTAGTTTTATCTTGCCTTGTTTTGCCAAATTTACTTGCATAATAGCTTCTTTCAACCCCCTCAGTGCTTTTTGCTTCTTCGTCAATTTCTTTTTGCCCATAAACGGAAAAACTGTTTTTATTTCAAATACTTCGCTGCCTCGTCGGCATATACCTGTGCGCTAAATTGTAGCATTTGCAGCGTTTCCTCGCCCAGTTGGCGGATAACCTTGCCCGGCGAGCCCACTACCAAAGAAAAGTCCGGTATCACCTCGTTTTCCTTTACCAGCGCGTTGGCCCCGATAACGCAGCCCCGCCCTATAACCGCCCCGTTGAGCACCACGGCCTTGATGCCGATAAGCGAGTTGTCGCCCACGGTGCAGCCGTGCAGCACCGCCCCGTGGCCCACTGTTACGCCCTTGCCCACGGTAAGTGGCGTGCCATGGTCCACGTGCATTATCACGCCTTCCTGCACGTTGCTGTCGTCGCCGATGAAGATGTTGTCAAAATCGGCCCTCAAGGTGGCCCCGTACCAAATGGAAACGCGGTCGCCAAGCGTTACATTGCCCAGCACATAGGCGTTGGGGGCGATAAAAACATCTTTGCCCTTGGTTACTTGGCGTTGCAGTTGTTCGAGGTAAGTCATTTGGTTACGGGTTACGAGTTATGGGTTACGGGTTATGATTTGTTACGTACACCTTGGACTTATGAAGGTGGCAACCTTACAAACGCTAATGTAGCATATCCATTCAACCCCGCAAAACGACGGTTCATTGTATTATTCCTCCCATACACGTGACGATGCTTTTTAATAACATCTGTATGCAGCAATTTTATTGTGCAACAATTAGTTAAGTCGGGCACTGGTTCTGCCGTTTTACACCTTAACGGCAAAATCGGTGCCCGGTTACTTGGGAAAGCAGGGCACACCATGGACAGCGAAAGGGAGAAAAGCATAACTATGCAATTGTTGCGTTGCCGTTTTGACGGGTGTATGGCCCAAGGATACCGCGCCGAGGCCGAA
>CAYYZT010000002.1:0-41924 GCA_964476015.1 uncultured Chitinophaga sp. | reverse complement strand
CCCGCCTTTACCCTATTGAATGATATGGGCTTCGCTAACCACAAGCTGTTAAACCTTAGCACCAACCTCAAAACCGACTGGCTGAACCATGGCTACCCTGTACAGGAGTAGTTTTCACGTTGATGGGTTTATCGGCGCATCGATGGAATAATCATCAAAGAGGCAAAAAAATTGTGTCTTGTGTCTTGTGTCTTGCGTCTATAACCTAACTTGCACCCCCAAACCATTTTTTCGAGCCATGACCAATACACCCAATATACCGCGCACCATTTATAATGAAGAACATCTGCTGTTTCGTAAATCGGTGGAGGATTTCGTTGCCAAAGAAATAGTGCCCTACAACGAGAAGTGGGAGAAGGAGCACATGGTGAGCCGCGAAAGCTGGCAAAAACTGGGCGAGGCGGGCTTCCTGTGCATGCAGGTGGATGAGCAGTTTGGCGGTTTGGGCATTAAGGACTTTAAATACAACGCTATCTTTACCGAAGTGCTGGGCCTGTCGGGCTGTGCGGGCCCCGCAGTGGGCTACCCGCTGCACAGCGATATTGTGTGCCCATACATCGACCACTACGGCAGCGCGGAAACCAAGCTCAAATACCTGCCCAAAATGATTTCGGGCGAGTACATTGCTGCCATCGCCATGACGGAACCCGGTGCCGGCAGCGACTTGCAAGGCATGCGCACTACCGCCATCGACAAAGGCGACCATTATTTGGTGAACGGCTCGAAAACGTTTATAACCAACGGCTACCTGTGCGACATTGCCGTGATAGCAGCCAAAACCAATCCAGCGTTGGGTGCCAAGGGCATCAGCTTGTTTGTTATCGATGCCGATACGCCCGGTTTCTCGAAAGGCAAACCTTTCCATAAGGCGGGTTTGCACGCGCAAGATACTTGTGAGCTGTTTTTCGATAACGTGAAGGTGCCCAAGGAGAACCTATTGGGCAGCGAAGGCCACGGGTTTGCTTATTTGATGACCGAACTGGCCCAAGAACGCTTGGTAGTGGGATTGGGTGCCATTGCCGCCGCCGAGGCCACGCTGAACCTGACCATACAGTACGTAAAGGAACGCCAAGCTTTCGGCAAGCCGGTGGCGGAGTTTCAGAACACGAAGTATAAAATAGCCGAACTGGCTACCGAAATCGAAATGGGCCGCGTATTTGCCGACCGTTGTGTGGAGTTGCACGACCAAAAACAACTGGATGGCGCCACGGCATCCATGGCCAAATATGCCCTTACCGAACTGCAATGCAAAGTGGCCGATGCCTGCGTACAGTTGCATGGCGGCTATGGCTACATTTGGGAGTACCAAGTAGCCCGCGCATGGGCCGATGCCCGCGTGCAGCGCATCTATGCCGGCACCAACGAGATTATGAAGGAGTTGATTGGCCGCAAATATTTGAAGTGATTACCCCCTGGGTATCATCTTGTCCAACATCTTTTTCACCTCTTCGGGGCTGCCGGATTTAAGCATTTGGTCAATCAGCATCGTTATATCCATCACTTTATAAGTCGACGGTACGGCGAACAGCTTGCTATCCACCGTGGCTTTAGTAGGTTCTACTTTAAACGCAAAAGCACCCTCCCCATTGGTTTTCTTGCCCTTGCCTTCCAATATCATGCCCTGCGGCAGGTTGTTTTGCGGGGCCACGTTGCCCAACAGGGCCGGGAGGCTCATGCCCAACTCTTGTGTAATCCAAAACTCCGATTCGTACTCGCCATCCTTCACCAGATATTTTTTGCAGTTGTAGCCTGCTATTTTCTTGGTTTCGTCGGTTTCGGTTACGGTGCCTTTGGCCTTGCCGTCCACATCCAGCCCGAAAGTATTGATGATGGCACCTATACCGCCCAAAGGCTGCAAAGATTTGGTGTTGAACCGCACCGCTATCTTTTGGCTGTCTTTTTCCGAGAGCACATGCACGTCGCCTGTGCTGCTGTTCACCAATAATATCGGTGCGCCTTTGCTACTGGCCGTGGCATCAATCAGTACGTTGTTGCCTTTTACGGTAAGGTTCACTTTGTTGGGCGTACCCTTGCTGCCGCTAATGGTAGTGAGCACAATGTTGCCTTCAAACGTATTTTCGCCCCCTGCCCATGCGGTGGCTGCAAATGTCAAGGCTATCAGTATGGATAATAATTTCATTGTGGATGTTTAGATTGTTACTAAGTTACTCATTTGCGCGACATAAGCTAAACACAAAGTACCCTATGGAAATGCGCAAGGGGCACAAAGAATTACCACAGATACTTGCCAAACACGAGGATGCCGAGGATGGCCGCCCCGATAGTGGTTATCAATACACCAGCGGAGGCCAAGTCCTTTACCTTGCCCGCACGCGGGTTGTGCTCGGGTTTTACTATATCGGTGAGTTCTTCTATGGCGGTATTAAAAGCCTCGGCAGCAGTAACCATTACGATGGCGATAGCTACCAACGCCCAATCCGTATTATCTATTTCGAAATAAAATCCCGCTATTATTACCACTCCCGCTGCCACTAGCATAATAAGCATATTGGGGCCTGATGCCAATACGCCGCCCAGTCCTTTAAGGGCATAGCCAAAGCTTTTACAACGACCTTTTATCCAATCGAACATCTATATGGTTAATGTACTTCCGGGTCTTTCTCGTCCCTAATTTTCCCTACCATGCGTTTCATGGTCAAGTTGATAAACAGGGCTAGGAAAGTAACGCCCACTGCCAATACATATTGCTGCAAGGCCACACCCACGCCAATACCAGCCGAAAACAGCAAAGTAGCCGCCGTGGTTAGGTTTTGCACATTAGCCTTTGCCTCGCTCTTGATGATGGTGCCCGCGCCTATAAAGCTTACGCCTACAATAATCGCTTCGATGGTACGGATAGGGTCTACACGGTTGTCGGAATGTACTCCGCCAAACTCTTCGGCCAAGCTTTTACCGAACGACACCAGCAATACCGCCACGGCGGCAATAATCATGTTGGTACGCAATCCCGCAGGCTTATGCAAGGCTTCGCGCTCATAACCTATCACCCCTGCCAATATAGCGGCAATAAAAGCGTTTAATAAAACAACGGCTTGGTGTGTAATGGATTCGTTACTGAATATTTCGCCCATGGTGTACGATGGTTTTTACGATTGACATTTACGATTGCTGTAAAGCCCAATCGGAAACCCAACCGTGTTAATTCGCCATTTCGGAGAGGAATTTGAGCCTCACCAACTGTATGTCCTCAATGGATGCCCCGTCGCCGTTCAGCTCTTGGTAAGCCTCGTCTATAGAGTCCGACTCCGCTTCGTGGAAATAATCGTAGATCATTTCCATGATATCGTCGTCCATCACATCGCGGATGTAGTAGTCAATATCCAGTTTTGTGCCAGAAAGCACGATGGTCTCTATTTCGTGCATCAACTCGGCCTGCGTGAGCCCCTTGGAGCGGGCAATGTCTTCTATAGGCAGTTTCCGGTCGATGCTTTGGATGATGTAAACCTTTAGCCCCGATTTGTTTACTATCGATTTCATGGTAAAATCCTCGGGCCGGTCAATGTCGTTCTCATCTACATATTCCTCAATCAGTTTCAGGAACTGGGTGCCGTAGCGCACCGCCTTGCCTTTGCTAACACCGGAAATGTGCGAAAGCTCGTCAACAGTAATGGGGTAATTGGTAGCCATCTCCTCCAACGAAGGGTCTTGGAAGATAACATAAGGCGGCACCCCCTGCTCCTTGGCCACTTTTCGGCGCAGGTCTTTCAGCAGGTTCAGCAGTTCCGGGTCCAGCACGGCGGGCTTGGCTTCTTCCTCGTCGCTCAAGGGCTGCTCGTAGTCGTGGTTGAGGGTAATATCCACATTCCACGGCTTCTTCAAATATTTGCGGCCTTGGTCGGTAAGCTTTAGTACACCGTATTGCTCTACGTCTTTCTTCAGCAAATCCAGTAGCAGGGCCTGCCTTATAAGCGAGCTCCAAAACAGCTCATCCTTATCCGAGCCTTTACCGAACCACTCCAGCTTGTCATATCCATACTGGATGATTTCCTGGTTACGGCGGCCCATTATCATGTTCACCAAGTGCGGTATGGTAAGCGATTCGTACACCGCTTCCAGCGTGCCCAAGGCCAGTTTTACCTGTGCCGTGGCGTCCACTTTCGGTTTGGGGTTGTTGCAGTTGTCACAATTGCCGCAGTTGGGCTTGTTAAAATCCTCGCCGAAGTAGTGCAACAGAAAGTTGCGGCGGCAAGTGGCGGTTTCTACAAAAGCCACCATCTCTTGCAACAACTGGCCGCCCATCTCGCGTTCGGCCAGCGACTTGTCTCGCATGAATTTTTCGAGCTTGTGGATGTCCTTATAGTTGTAAAAGGCCATGCACTTGCCTTCCATCCCATCCCGGCCCGCGCGGCCGGTTTCTTGGTAATAGTTTTCGATGCTTTTGGCAATATTGTAGTGTATCACAAAGCGGATGTCCGGCTTATCGATACCCATGCCGAACGCAATGGTAGCCACCACTACGTCAATTTCTTCCATCAGGAAATCATCCTGTGTTTTGGCCCGCAACTGGGCCTCCAGCCCGGCATGGTAAGGAGCTGCTTTGATTCCGTTTACGTTGAGCAACTGCGCTATTTCTTCCGCCGTTTTGCGGCTTAATACGTAAATAATGCCGCTCTTGCCAACATTGCCCTTGATAAACTGCACGATGGCCTTATCGGTAACAGCTTTGGTGCCTTTGGGGCGCACCTCGTAATTGAGGTTCGGCCTGTCGAACGACGAAACGAACACCTGCGGTGCTTCCAGTTGCAGGGTCTTTAAAATATCCTGCTGCACTTTGGGCGTGGCCGTGGCGGTAAGGGCAATAATGGGCACCTTTTGTTCCAACATCTGTATCATGCTGCGTATACGGCGGTACTCCGGACGGAAATCGTGGCCCCATTCGCTTATACAATGCGCCTCGTCAACGGCTATGAAGGATATTTTGATTTCCTTGAAAAAGTCGATGTTCTCTTGCTTGGTAAGGGTTTCCGGGGCCACGTAGAGCATCTTGGTTTTTTGCTCCATGATGTCCTGCCTCACTTGCTTTATCTGTGCCTTGTTGAGCGACGAATTGAGGAAGTGGGCTATATTGTCGATATGGCTGTACGAGCGCACCAAGTCCACTTGGTTTTTCATCAGCGCAATCAATGGCGAAATAATAATGGCCGTGCCCTCGCTCAATATGGCGGGCAACTGGTAGCACAGCGATTTGCCGCCACCGGTGGGCATAAGCACGAAAGTGTCTTTGCCGGATAAAATACTGCCTATTATCTCCTTTTGGTTACCCTTGAACTGATCAAAACCAAAATACTCCTTAAGGGCTACCTGGAGCTGCTCTTCTACTATCAACATACGGGGCTTGCCGGACTTGTTCTCTTAAATGGTATCAAACTCTTAGAAACTGCGCACTCTTATAAAGATTAGCCAGTTTCTACCTAAATTTACGCAAAATTCCCGTAAAACGGCTTCCACTTAAATCGCTGTCCGAAAAGGGATGTGAAGATACACATCAAACGGCAACGAGTAAAGTAAAATATCCATGTCGGGCATTTTGAGCACAACATAAATTAATAAAAATTTCTGTCATGAACAAAAATTATGTCGCCATAATGGCCGGCGGCATCGGCAGCAGGTTTTGGCCCAAGAGCCGGATTGGCTATCCCAAGCAATTCATCGATATACTGGGCGTGGGCAAAAGCCTGTTGCAGCTTACTTACGAGCGTTTCCTGCAAAATGTTCCGAAAGAGCACATATATATCGTTACCAATGCTGATTACGAGGCTATTGTAAAAGAGCAGTTGCCCGATATAGCCGACAACCAGATACTGAAAGAGCCGTTGCGCCGCAACACCGCCCCCTGCATTGCCTACGTAAGCAGCAAGATATACAGCATCGACCCGCAGGCGAATCTGGTGGTGGCCCCGTCTGACCACTTGGTGATGAACACGGCGGAGTTTACCCGCATCATCAACAAGGCGTTTGACCACGTGGCGGCCAACAACGACCTGCTTACGCTGGGCATAGTGCCCACCCGCCCCGATACGGGCTACGGCTACATACAGTATGACGAGACCAACGAATCGGACGGTTTTTACATGGTAAAAACCTTTACCGAAAAGCCGGACTTGGAACTGGCCAAACAGTTTATAGCCAGCGGCGATTTCCTTTGGAACAGCGGCATCTTTATCTGGAACGTAAAGACCATACTGGCAGCCTTCAACAAGCACCTGCACGATATTTACGAGGTGTTCCACGAGGGGCTGCCCGTGTACAACAGCGACAAGGAACAGGAGTTTATAAACAAGGCCTACACCCTCTGCACCAACATTTCCATCGACTACGGTATTATGGAGAAGGCCGAGGAAGTGCGTGTAATTCCGTCCGACTTCGGATGGAGCGATTTGGGCACGTGGCAATCGCTATACGACCAATACCCTAAAGACGACCGCAACAATGCCGTAAGCGGCCAGCAGGTAATGGTGGTGGACAGCAACAACTGCATGGTGATGACCCCCAACGAAAAGCTGGTGGTGGTGCAGGGCTTGGACGGCTATTGCGTTATCGATACCGGCGACGCGCTCCTCATTTGCCAGCGCGAAAAGGAGCAGGAAATAAAGCACTACACCGCCGAGATTAAGAAAATGAAGGAAGGGGAAAGGTTTTTGTAAAACTAAGTACGGCTTATCGGTATTTTCTTACAATGGCCTCACAAGCCCGTTCCAGCATATCGTACACCTCTTCAAAACCGTTGTCGTCGTAGTATGGGTCTGGCACTTCCTTGTTCTGGCCGGGGTAAATTTCGTTGAGGATAATCTTCACTTTGGCGCGTTCTTCTTCGGTTTCGGCAAGGCTAAGCACGTTGGCGTAGTTGCTGCGGTCCATCACATATATCACATCAAAGTTCTCGAAATCGTGGTAGGTAAACTTGCGGCTGCATTGTCCGCTGATGTCCAACCCATATTTCTGCGCCACGGCCACGGAGCGCCCATCAGGGCAGCTACCAGAGTGCCAGCCGGAAGTGCCCGCGGAATCCACCGTCCATTCCAAGCCGTGTTCGGCAATCTTGGCTTCCAAAATACCGTGTGCCAAGGGCGAGCGGCAAATGTTGCCCAAACAAACCATAAGGAACCTCATAAATGGCAAAATTCTGGTTCAGACAAAAGGCAGCTTCACTACCTGTGCCTTGAGCTTGCGGCCGCGCACGTCAATGTATATTTCGTCGCCGGGCTTGGAGGTTTCGGTAGGCACGTAAGCCAAGCCGATGGCCTTGTTCAAAGAAGGTGATTGGGTGCCCGAAGTAACCTTGCCGATAACGTCGCCGTTTTCGTTTACTACCGGGTAGTCGTGGCGCGGAATGCCCTTGTCCACCATTTCAAAACCTACCAATTTGCGTTTTAAGCCTTCGGCCTTGAGGGCCGCAATGGTTTCTTTGTCGGTAAACTCGCCCTTGTCCAGTTTGGTTATCCAGCCCAGTCCGGCCTCCAAGGGGTTGGTAGTATCGTCAATATCGTTGCCATAGAGGCAAAAACCTTTTTCCAACCGCAGCGTGTCGCGCGCACCGAGGCCGATGGGCTGTATGTTGAACTCCTTGCCCGCCTCAAATAAGCCTTCCCATACCTTTTGCGCATCGGCATTGGGTATGTATAGTTCAAATCCGCCCGCGCCGGTATAGCCCGTGTTGGAAATGATAACGTTTTTTACGCCTGCCAAGGTGCCAATGGCAAAGTGGTAATAAGGGATTTGGGCCAAATTTACCTCCGTGAGCTTTTGCAGCGTGGGCATGGCCTTTGGGCCTTGCACCGCCAGCAGGCTGGTATCGCCGCTGATGTCGGTAATTTTTGCGCCCTTGGTATTGTGTTGGTTTATCCACTCCCAATCCTTACCGATGTTGCCGGCATTTACCACCAACAGGTATTTCTCCTCTTCCAGTTTATACACCAGCAGGTCGTCAACAATGCCGCCTTGGCCGTTGGGCAGGCAACTGTATTGTGCCTTGCCGGGGATGAGTTTGCTGGCATCGTTGGTGGTAACGCGCTGTATCAAATCCAATGCATCGGGCCCTTCCAAAACAAACTCCCCCATGTGCGATACGTCGAACACGCCCACGGCACTGCGCACGGAGAGGTGTTCGCTGTTGATGCCCGCATACGATACGGGCATGTTGTATCCGGCAAATTCCACCATTTTGGCACCGAGGCCAATGTGAAGGTCGGTAAGGGCGGTTGTTTTCATAGCGTTGTAGATGGCTGGTTAGTGGCGGCAAAAGTAGCGAATTTTGGGGATGGTTGATTAGTTGATGGGTTAATCTGTTGATTGGGGGTGTTGGCGGAAGCAGAACGCATGTGGCAATACATATTATTTATGTATGTTTAGGGCAAACAACCATTATGAAAAGGGTATTTTATCTGCTTTGGGCCGTTTGCTTGCCCATGTTTGCCGTAGGGCAAATAGATTTGACGGAATACAACAAATTGCTGGCCGAACGGAAGTATATGACCGCTTGGGATTGGCTGGAAAAACAAGATCCTGACAACCAAAACCCCGAGGTATTTGAACGCAAGGCCAACCACGTGCAGGAGTATTTTGCCGTGAGCATGATGCACCAAATGTTCGGGCTGAAGGATTTGGAGCCGGGCGAAGACCTGATGCAGTTGCGCCGCGACATGACGGGCACCACCAGCATGGTGATGTTCAACGTGGCCGATATAGGACACGATTTGCTGGAAAAACATCCGGGCAATGCCCTGATATATCGCACGCTGGGCAGTTATCATTACGAGGTTTACCTTAAATATGGCGAGGCAGGCATGAACATATCCGAAGACGACCCGCTAAGTTTGGCATACCAAAACTTTGATAAGGCTATTGCTCTGGGAGATAAAAATTGGTTCGGCTACTATGTGGTGGGCTATGTAAACTTGCTGGAGGGCAAAATGGACATTGCCGCCGGGGATTTTATCAATTCCATAGCACTGAATAGTACCTATGCCCCGGCCCATTACAACCTTAGCTACATCTATTTGGAACAGGGTAAACTGGATAAGGCTTGTGCCGAAGCCTTGGCCGCGGCTGCTATTTATGAGGATAGCACCTATAAAGCCGATGCATACCGCGTTGCGGGTGTTGCCGCCAAGGGGCAGCAAAAGTATCCCGATGCCATCAAGTATTTTACCCAAAGCCTTGCTTTCGATAAGCACCCAGCCACTTATAACCACCTTGTGGACATTGCTTTTGCGCAGAAAGACAACAAGGCATTGGAAAAACACAGCGTAGCGCTGATAGCAATAGACCCTACCGACCAAGATTCGTATTCCGAATTGATGGCGGCTTACAAACAGAACAATGCCCTCAAGCCCTTTATGGCGTTTTTGGAAGGGCGAGCAAAAGCCTACCATAAAGAACCCGAACTGCTCGTGTTGCCTTATCTCTATCTCGCTTTTTCGGCCGATAATCTTAAGCTGGATGCGGATGTGCTCAAGTATTATAAACTCACCTACGAAAACGCCCAAAAGTTTATGGACAAGGACAACGAATTTCTAGCGGAGTTGAAAGGAGAAATAGAAAGGAGGGGGAAGAAGGATTAATCAAAGAGCCATTGTTCTTCAGGATTTTGACGGGTGCAGATAACAGCTAATATGTATACCGTGTCATTTTCAAAAACATAATGGATTAAATAGGGAAACCGCTTCACCTTAAAGCATCTTACTTCATTGTAGCGGATTTGGAAGCTTGGCGTGACTATGATGTTAACAATAGCTAATTTCAAGAACGAATTAAATCTTTTCCCCAAGCCCTTTTGCTTAGAATTTTACCAATGTACGCCTTTTGAATGTCTTCCTTGGCTCTATCCGTAAGAATAGCTTCCCTGGCTTTCACTCCAAGTCGAATTTATCCTTCACATCATCCCAATTATACTGTTTTTCTGTTTTGTAGGTCGCCAGCCTTTCTCTGACAATCGATTTATGAAACTCAGGTACTTCAAAGGTTTCTTCCATCTCCACAAAATCCAACTGAGCCATCAATTCCAAAAAGAATTGGTATTTGTCTTCTTGTATTTTTAAAGTCACTTCTTTCATGGCACATCAGTTACGTTAAAGCTACAATGATAACGATTTCTAGGCTAGGAAAGTTTTAATACGCCCGCTTGTCCTTACCCTCGTAGTAGTTTATAAACGCTTGGTTCACTACGCGGTTGCCGCCCGGGGTGGGGTAGTCGCCGCTAAAGTACCAGTCGCCCGTGTGGTTGGGCGCGGCTACGTGCAGGTTCTCAATACTTTGGAAAATAATCTGCACATCGCTGAAAATGTGTTTCGGCTTCAACAGGTCGGCGGCTTTGGCACTTATCTCCTCGTCGGTAAACGGCGCATAAATGGCTTTTACCTCGTTAGTTACCTCGTGCAGCGATTTCAAGTTGGCAGCCTTGCATTTTTCGTACGTTTCCTTGATGATGTTTTCGCGGCCACTCTCTTTCAACAACTCGATGGCCGCACGGCAGGCCACAAATTCCTTCATGCGCGACATATCGATGCCGTAACAATCTGGATAGCGGATTTGAGGCGCGCTGCTTACAATGATGATTTTCTTTGGCCCCAAACGGTCAAAAATGTTCAATATGCTCTGCTCCAGCGTGGTGCCGCGCACAATGGAGTCATCCAGCGCCACAATGGTATCCACCCCGTTGCGGATAAGGCCGTAGGTAACGTCGTACACGTGCGATACCAGCTCGTTGCGCGAGGCATCGGCGGTAATAAACGTGCGCAGTTTTATGTCTTTCAACGCCAGTTTTTCCAGCCTGGGCGAAAGGTTGAAAATGCGCTCCAGTTCGGCATCGGTAATATTGGAGCCGAGGCGTTTTATTTCATCCTTGCGGTATTTCTTCAGGTAGTCCAAAATGCCATCAACCAAGCCATAATAAGCCGTTTCGGCAGTGTTGGGTATAAAGGAGAAAATGGTGTTCTCCAAATCGTGGTCCACCGCTTTCAGCACCGTAGGGGTAAGCAGGTGGCCCAGCTTTTTGCGCTCTTGGTAAATATCCTTGTCGTTGCCGCGCGAAAAATAGATACGCTCGAAGCTGCAAGACTTTTTCGGCTTTTGCGGGGCGCACTCCACATGGCTCACCTGGCCGTTCTTTTTGATGATAACGGCGTGGCCGGGCGTAATCTCGCGCACTTTCTCCACCGGTATGTTAAAAGTGGTTTGTATGGCCGGGCGTTCGCTGGCCACCACTACCACTTCTTCGTCCTGATACCAAAATGCCGGGCGAATGCCGTTCGGGTCGCGGATAACAAATGCATCGCCATGGCCTATCATACCCGTCATTACATAGCCCCCGTCAAGGTCTTTCATGCTGCGGGCCAATACCTTTTGTACGTTTAGCTCGTCGGCAATCATGTGGGTAATGTCCACGTTGCTATATCGTTGGCCTTTAAACTGGGCAAAGAGCTTTTGTATTTCGTCATCAAGGAAATGGCCGATTTTTTCCAAAACGATTACCGTATCGGTCATCTCTTTGGGGTGCTGCCCAAGCTCCATCAACTGGTCGAACAGCTCATCCACGTTCGTCATGTTAAAGTTTCCGGCCAGTACCAGGTTACGGGTCATCCAGTTGTTTTGGCGCAGGAAGGGGTGGCAAGCCTCTATGCTGTTGCTGCCATGGGTGCCGTAGCGCAGGTGGCCCATCATTACCTCGCCTATGTATTTCATGTTATGCTTTAGCCAATTGGCATCGCGAAGCTTGGCGGGGTCGGTTTTCTCCAGTTCGCCAAACGGCTCGAAGATTTCCCTGAACACGTCTTTGATGGGCTGGGGGCTGTTGCTGCGTTTGCGGCTAATGTAGCGGTTGCCCGGCACCGGGTCGAGCTTGATGGTAGCCACGCCCACGCCGTCTTGGCCGCGGTTGTGCTGTTTTTCCATCAACAGGTACAGCTTGTTTAGGCCGTAGAGGGCCGTACCATACTTTTCTTGGTAATATTCCAGGGGCTTTAGTAACCGAATAACGGCAATGCCGCATTCGTGCTTAATGCTCTCGCTCATGTACGGGGCGCGGATTAAGGGACAAAGATAGGGTTTCCCTTTAGGCCATCCAAAGGCAACCTGCGAGAAACAGTGTGATAACATGGCGATGGCGAAAAAGATTCAACGTGCCTGCTTCTACTGGCTGTGCCGATACTGCTGTCCATCTGCCTGCAATGGTTTGGCACAAATCTATATGCAACGGGGCTGTATGTTGCTTAAATGTAGCTACAGCCCGTAAAATAGAACCGCAGGTACAATATGCCACTTGCCAAATGCAACAGGTAAAGGCTGCTCAATGCCCAAAAAACCAACGGCTTTTTTTCCAGCCAAACACGGTACAGCAATGCGGCGCCCACCACAAACCAAATGTGCGAGGCCACGTGCAACTGCCAGCCAAAGTTGCCGTGCAACATGCGTGGCCCCTGCTCCAAAAACAGGATGAAAATGAGCAGTGCGAAGGTGAAAACGAGCGTTATGTAATGGATGAGCTTGGTGTATTCCTTCTTAACGAAATAGAAATAGCCGCTGATGGCCACGGGAAACAATATGGAAAGTACCAAGCTGATGGGCAGCAACAGCCACCGGTGGTTGAGCACGTATAGCCAAGTAAAGAACGGCTTGATAGTTACGCTTGATTCGCCTTTGTATTGGGAGCCGAGGTTGAACACATAAATGGCCACCGTCATCGCTCCCACTACCGCCACGGCGGCTACCAACGGTGCCAGCGATGCTATTTTGGCGCGCATGGGCATAGTGCCGAACAATACCAACAGCCCATAGGCAGGGGCCAACACGATAAAAAAAGTAGGCTTTATAAAACAACTAACCAATGCCAGGGTGCCAATGGCCCAAAGGCGGCGGGCAGCGTGCTGCTGCAACTGCAAATACGTGTATTGAAACAGCAACGTGGCAATAGGAATAAGCACAATGGTGGTGGAGTTGTGCCAAAGCGTAGGGGTAAACTGCCCGATGTAGCGCGGTATCCATAACTTATACGATATGCTGTGCAGTAGCTGGAAAGAAAGCACCAACAGTATAAACGCGGCCAAGTGCTTTGGCCGCAACGAAGTGCCGGGCCAGTTTGGTGCCAAGGTTAAAAAAAGTGAGCCGCTGGTATATATGGTGGCGGCCTTCGCTAAAGAAACCAATAGGATGGAGGCGAGGGTAAGTTGGCCCACTTCGCCAGAAAAGCCTGATAGCCAATATACCGCCTCGTAATAAAGGAAGTTGGGTTGGAAGCCAATCTTGCCGCTTACCATATCGGCCACGGCTTGGGCATGGAGCGAAATGTCGGAGTCGCAGCCCTTTACGATGACAAGCTGATAAAAAAGCCAATAGAACAGCGGGAACGACAATATGGACACTGCAAGCAATACATGCCACATCTTTTTCTCTTTCTCACCCAAATGCATCTGGTTCCTTTTGGATTCGAAAGTACTAAAATCTACCCATCCAACCTCGGCAGTGCCAAAAATCGCTCCGCAAATTGGCTAGGGGGTACCATTAGCTTGCGGGTTTCCAAGCCCATCCATGCACCATCTATGGTCACTTCGGCACACTTTACGCCGTCACCGCGAAACAGCTCGTGCTTTATCGTCCACCTGCTGGCATCGGGGCGGCAGGCCAACAGCGTTATTTTTACGGTAACGGTGTCGTTCAGCTTCACCTCTTTTAGGTAAACGGTTTCCTCCCTGAACAAGATGGGCCCTAGTTTCTCTTTCACAAAAGTATCGGAGGTAATGCCCAGTTGCTCCAGTTCAAATATGCGGGCCTGTGTGGCAAAATCGGCATAGGCGGAGTGGCGCATGTGCATGTTGCCGTCAATCTGTGCCCACATTACCGGTGCCGAGAAATGTTGTTGTTGCATGGGTGCAAATATAGGGCGTTTCGGCACCACACTGCTATTTTTCTAGATGCCGCCTCACGTCTTTGGCCACCGGGCCCACTGCCCTTACCGCCTGCCGAAGCCTGTCTCGCGACACGCCCAGTGCGTTCGTCCAGTAATCCAGTTCGTAATCTTCGTTGATGTTTATCCTTTGCCCGTCCTTGGGCCCGCGAAGGTTTTTGTTGTCAGCCATCGTTCCACACATTTGGTAAAAAACAAGCGATACTTTGCAATTACAATGCCAAATCTGTTTGGTCCACGGTCCGTTGCCTGTCGTCCGTGGTCCCAAAATTTAGTATCTTTACTTACTGAAACCCAGTCATATCCACTATGTGTTTTCCATGGACTATCGACCATGGACCATCGACCGAAAGCATGAAATTCCCCAGTAAACTGATAGAAGACGCCGTGGGCGAGTTCGCCAAACTGCCGGGCATCGGGCAAAAAACCGCCCTCCGCCTCGTGCTGCACCTCCTCAACCAATCGCCCGACAAGGCCGACCGCCTCGGCGAGGCCGTGATGCGCATGCGTCAGCAGATACGCTACTGCCGCAAGTGCCACAACGTGAGCGATGCCGAGCTTTGCACCATCTGCGCCAACCCCCGCCGCGACGAGACCCTGCTTTGCGTGGTGGAAAACCTGCGAGACGTGATTGCCGTGGAAAACACCAACCAGTTCAACGGCATGTACCACGTGCTCGGCAACGTTATCTCGCCGGTGGACGGCATCGGCCCCGAAGACATCCGCGTGGATACCCTCGTGGAGCGCGTAAAGGCCGACCATGTGCGCGAAATCATCATGGCCCTCAGCCCCACCATAGAGGGCGACACCACCATCTTCTACATCACCCGCCAGCTACAGCCCCACGGCGTGCGCGTAACCACCATCGCCCGCGGCATCGCCTTCGGCGGGGAACTGGAGTATGCCGACGAGCTTACCCTCGCCCGCTCCATTGCCAACCGCCTGCCCTACGAAAACTACCTTGTAAAGTAAACCCCGCCGCCCATGCCAGCCCCCAAGCCCGCCACGGTAGACGAATACATAGCCGCCTTCCCCGCCGAGGTGCAACAGGTGCTGCAACAGGTGCGCGCCACCATACGCGCCGCCGCCCCCAGTGCCGAAGAACGCATCAGCTACGCCATACCCGGTTACTATCTTAATGGGCAGCTCGTGTTTTTTGCCGCCTACAAGCACCACATCGGCTTCTACGCCGCCCCCACCGGCCACGCCGCCTTCGCCGAAGAGCTATCGCCCTACAAGCAGGGCCGCGGCTCCGTACAGTTCCCCCTCTCCCAGCCCATGCCGCTGGAATTGATTGAGCGTATCGTAAAGTTTAGGGTAGCGGAGAATTTGGGGAAGTGAGGGGGGAGATGGTTTACAATGGCTCACCAAGAATTTTATTTCTTACTGCTTTGGTGAGTTGGTGTACTCATTATAAAGTTCGAAAAGATACTCCATTCTGGCAGATTCGGTAGGGAAAGGCTGGGAGCGATAGCATTGGTCTACGGCCTTGTCAAGTTCTTGGTGGGCTTTCATCAGTGCTGGCGGCATGGCAATGGGGTCGTACAAATCGGCTAGGCTACTGTTCGGAAACAATGCCCTTGCATCCAATACTTGTTGTGCTTTAGTTTCCACCATTTGTTTTTGCTTTTCCGTAGGGTTTTTGGGCCAGGGAAAGTTGTTGTAGACAATGGATGCGGAATATCTATAATCACTTTTTAGTCTGCCACAGGTGTATTTAGTCCAATTCATATGTGCAATTGAGCATAGGATTCCAAATGTGTAGAGGGTCGCAAATGGTATAAGATATACAGCGTTGCTAGCTATAACATCTTTATCCATATACCCAATAGGGATGTATTTTCTTTTCTCAGACGATGTTTCAGGTATTACTAGATAAGGGGTGTTGGGATGGGAAGTATAAAAAAAGGATGTTGCATAGTTTGCGGACTTACGGGTAGGTGCGGCGGTGCTTGCTAAGCGGAAATCTCTTACCAATTCCACCCTTTTTAATACTTTTGGCATCAATTTCAAATCACTGGGTTCAATATCTTTTAACCAAAGGCACCATCTTTCTATATTGTTTATAAACTCATAAGAACCGATATAACGCCTAAAAAACTTTTTGGCTCCCGGCTCCATTTGTAAAAACATTTCTTTCTCTTGGGGGGAGAAAATATAATTTCCGTTGTCCGAAGGCTTATTCCCATATTTCATGGCTGGGCCAGAATGTATAGGAACATTCGTTTTTGAAATAATAACCATAGGGCCGCTGCTCAAATAACAGTTAATTCTATGGGTAAAAACTCCGTGAGGCTCGCTATTTAGCAGTTCGTAATCATATAGCATTTTTCTTTTCCTATCAAAAGAAGCAAAACCAATAATAATGCAGTGTACGGCTGCTATTCCTTTGGCTTCATTATTCCATCGAAAGGTTCTGTGAGCGAAGTTGATCTTGATGTCGAATAAATCAAATAAGCTTTGCCACAAAATAGGCACTTGCTCTCCTTGTATGATGGAATTGGTTGAAACGAAAGCTACTTCAATCTTTGAACCAACAATGTATTTTGCAGCGTTGTAATACCATCCTGCCACATAATCCAAGTCAGAAGCATTTTTGACATTTTTCATTGATTCTACAATGTCAAGCTTTTGAATTTTTGTTTGCAGGTGCTTACCTACAAATGGCGGATTGCCCAAGATATAACTCAGTTCCTCTTTAGGCACCACGGTTTCCCAATCCATCCTTAATGCATTGCCATGTACTATGGTAGCGCTTTTGCGCAGAGGCAGGCGAACAAAATACTCGCCAAATGCTTCGCTCAAAAGCAAGTTCATTTGGTGGTCCATCAGCCAAAGGGCCACTTCGGATATACGGGCGGGAAATTCATCGATTTCGATTCCATAAAACTGGTCTACATCCACTTTGGAAATAAGCTGTATGCCCATGGCCATCTGGTTGCCATATATGGCTTTCATAACGTCAAGCTCTAGTAGTCGCAATTCTCGGTAAGTAATAATTAGAAAATTGCCGCAACCGCAAGCGGGGTCCAGAAACTTTAGCTTTGACAGCTTGTCATGGAATTTTCCTAACTGCTTTTTGTCTTTTTTATTCTTCTCGAACTCAGCCCGTAGTTCGTCTAAAAACAAGGGCTTGATGAGTTTCAATATATTCTTTTCGCTCGTATAATGGGCACCTAAATTCCGGCGTTCCTCGGCGTTCATTACGCTTTGAAACATGGAGCCGAATATAGCGGGCGATATTAGGCCCCAATTGAGGCTACAGCATTGTAGCAACATTTCGCGCATTAACCTGTTGAAGGCGGCAAATGGTAACTGTTCTTCGAAGAGTTTGCCGTTGATGTACCTAAACGATGCCAATTGCTCGTCCAGCGTTTTCATCCGCTTCTCTTCCGGGGTGTTGAGCACTTGGAAGAGTTCTGCCAACAAAGGGCCAAGGTTGCTGCCATCTTCGGCAGTACGGGTTTCGATATATTCTTTAAAGGTATCCTTCTCAAAAATGCCCGTATCGTCTGCAAACAAACAAAATAGCAGCCTCACCAAGTATATTTCCAAGGGGTGGCCTGTATAGCCGCTTGCCTCCAACTGCTCATGCAGCTTGCCCATAAGTTCGGCCGCTTTGATGTTAACGGGGTCTTGCTCTTGGAATTTGCGTTTTTGATAGCCAGCCATGAAACCGAAAAGCTTGGCTTGCTTATGGAAGTCGGCTATATGGAATTCATGTTGCGCTTTGTCTTCAAGGTCGTATAACCGGAATTGCTCAAAATCGGAAACGAGCACATACTTGGGTAGCTCGTGCTCTTTTAAGCCATGGAAATAATCGGTGGCCTGTGAAAAGGCAGCATCCAAACTGCGGCCTTTGGATTTATGCTCTACTAATAGATTGCCTTTCCAAAAAAGGTCGATATAGCCTTGTTTGTTGTTGAGCTTCTTAACGGGCTCTTCAAAAGTGGCCAACCGGCGGCGGGTAATGCCGAACACATCAAAAAACTCGTTCCAGAAAGTGTCTTTCTCCGCTCTTTCGCGCTTCTCGCCTTTCCAATCATTGCTAAATCGAAGTGCTCTATCCTTTATTTCATTCCAACTGAGGTTGACGTGGACATGCTTCGCAACTGAGGTGGAAGCTGAAGGGTTGCGCTTGTTCATGTACTGATGACAACATTTCGTGTGCGGTTTAACTTATACTAAAGTAAAAATCAGATTGTAATTTATTCCTATCATAAACGATACGCTTGGGTATTTATCTATTGCCTATTTATTGTAGATGGAACCACTAGGGGCAATGGACAAACAGGAAGTGCTAACCAATCTTGGGCAAAGAATAGCCGCTCTCAGGCAGGCGAAGGGCCTTACGCAACAGCAGTTGGCCTATAGGTGCGATATAGAAGCCACCAACATCGTGCGGCTGGAGAAGGGCCGCACCAACCCCACCGTGGGCACCCTGCTCAAAATAAGCCAAGCGTTGGAAATGGAAATCGGGCAACTTTTCGGATAGGGAGACCAAAAATCGATCGTTGCCACCCACCTAGAGACATTATACCTCAAAAAAATGCCGCAATAGCTCAAAATGCCGCAAAATGTCTCAAAAAGGGCCGTTTTTACGATAAAAATGCCGCAAAAATGTCTCAAAATGCCGCAAAACCGTTTTTGAGCTATTTTCCGATACAAAAAGTAAACAACAACTGAAAACCAATTAGTTGTGATATTTTAGGTGTAAATAAGGAGCAAAAAAGGAGAAAATAAAAGACGAGAATGAGAAAAACTCAACTTACTTAGTGATTTCACCAGTTATTTCTCTAGATAAAGATAAAGGTAATTTACCTACCATTATCGTAATAATAGAACTATACAGGTAGCTCAATCTCATTTTCTATTCTAATCGACTCATATATTGGGATATTAGAACCGAGTATTTCAATTGAAACAACAAGTGCGTAAGGGACTTCCTCTCGATTTTTGTCCCAACCTTTATGCCCACGGATGCAAAAAGTAATTTCTTCGGGCAAATCAAAAGACTTTACGATAGCCCAATCTTTTTGAACAGTGCTGTCATTTCTTCTAATACCAGTTACACTTCCTGAATCTAAACGATTCTTTATTTTCCAGTCAAAAGTTTCCAAACCATTTCGTAAATCTCGATCATACGCAGTGGCCGTATTTTCAATTTCTCTTAAAGCATAGTTTTGATACTCGCCAAACGTTTCTCCCATTTTTGATGTTTCCCAGTCTAACCAAGTAGCTAAATATGATTTCGTTTTTTGTCTAGTGCGTCTTACTTTGGCACTGTACGCCAAAGTAACTTCCAACAAAATATCATACTCATTTGTTGGGTCATATAATTCTTCAGGAATTTTAAGCAAGTACAAATGCCCTTCCTCTGCCCTCAACTGACCAGTGTTGTAAAAAGTAATTCGATGCTCATTGTTTATAGTAGCTCTTTCCAGTTGAGGTATGCCATATCCGAAAAAGCGTATATGGTCTAATACAGGAGCTTCAAAAAAATTACGAGGCAATCTTGCGGATTGTACTACTAGAGCCCTTAGTAAGTTTACATTTTCCTCGGGGTAAAGCATTTTGAGTTGAGAAACTATGTGCGATACTTTGGGGGTGGAAAAGGATGTCCCTACAGCATCCTTTCCAATAGCATGGCCTCCATGATAAGTGGAACGTATCAACTCGGGGGAAATCTCTGGTTTTTCGGTAAGACTGGGGGTTGTATTCTTACTTATAGCCAAACCACCTCCATATTCAACAACATCAGGTTTAATCATACCCCAAATTCCAGTCCCTATTCTTGAGAATGGAGATACCTCCAATTCATTCCCCAAAGAAACCCAATGTTCATTATCGAGTGTAGCGATGTTTACCGAACCCACTACTAGGGAAAAGCTACTTTGAGCAGGGTTGGCTAACCTGCAATTAGGTTCTTGTAGAAATAAGGGATATTCTTGACCATTTGATAAATAGTGTAGGATTTGTTGTTTGCCTATATTGCCAGCAGAAATTATGAACAATACACCTTTGTCATGGGTTAGAGAATCCAACATCGCAGCCCAAGAAGACATGTGTTTTAGTCTAAAGGGAGCAGTGGAATTGATAGAGAGATTAAATATCGAACAAGGCGTATTATCATGAACTATTCTATGGATAAGGTCTGTCGGATAAATATCAACTAGTTTATTATTCTCATCAAGTACCCTGATATTTCTAATGTAACAAGGAAGTTGATATGGTGCTTCCACAACAGATACGCCTTTGGGGTATAAGATGGCTCCTGCAACTTTAGTACCATGTCCTCCACCCAATACTTTATCCGCAGTTGAAGTATCAGTAAGGTAGGATACTGAGTTTGCTGGGATAATTGCGTGGGATAAATACTTGTGATTTTCCATTATCCCACTGTCTATTACCCCAACCTCAGGAGCGTTTTCAGTTGGAGGAATTACTTCAATATCAAAATCCTCGGCCTCTACCTCATTCCCTATAACTCCTTCAATTTTTTCAACTTCAGATACTTCAAATACAAATTGATAATTTACGACTAAATCTTTTAAGCCTTGACCTGTTATAGCTACTTCACATCCAAAGCTATCTTCCAGTTCAATAATAGAACTTGTGATTTCTCCATAATGCCGAATGAAATCCTCAAAATGTTGTTCTCTACTTCTTAACTGCTCATCTCTATCAATTAGTGCTTGCTGGTATCTTTCTAACTTAGTGGCATATCCCCGAACATCGGGACTAGGCTCGGCTCTGATGGGTCTATCAAAGGCAATAGAGATTTCTAAGTGATAAATTCTATTGTCATCAATTTCTGGCCATTTCAAAAATAGCTCTTCGGATAATATATGCTCTGGTTTCCATAAGGCTCTATCACCTGATATGATTTCCCATAGTTCAGCTATTCTTCCAGTGCCATGGGTATGGTTGACGAATCCATTAATTTTTTCCTCTAATGACCTCAATCCATCTAATGAAGCTCCTATTATATATCCATCGTCTTGCTGCGATATTATCTCAATTCCTAGCTGGTGTAAGTTGAATTCAACCATTTCAACTAAACCAGGATTAACTTGAAGAAAGACAGGTACAACCTCTTTTTCAATCGGTGCAAGACCTTGTTCCTCCCGATTATCAAACTCTTCACCCCAACTATCCTTAATGTTACCTACACTGCCCAAGAGGATGCCACTATGGCCAGAACGATTACGTTTATTTTCTTCTGACCTTTCATTTTGCTCACCACCTCCATGAAGTCGAGGTCGACCAATTATTTTTTGAAGAAACCTTAAATGCGGGAAGGGCTCCATTTATATATTAGTGATTGATAGTAAAGTTCTCTTCCAACGCAACATTTAAATCGTCGGCCTCTATAACGGTACTGGAACGAATTACTGATTTTTTTGCAGCATCGCTAGCTATCTTAGCGACAATAGCATAGGATAAACCTTCCATCTTCTTTGCATAAGTATGAAGGTCAATCTTTTTATTAAGTTTCAATGCCGAAAATGACGTTTTTAATAGTTCAAGAATTTCAACGTCAGATGGCTTTGGTAATTCAATAATATCATCAAATCTCCTAAAAAGTGCTTTATCTAAACTACCTTCTAAGTTAGTTGTTGCTATTAATATCCCTTCCCCACTATATTCTTCAAGGAGTCCTAATAAAATATTTACAATCCTATGGATTTCACCTACATCATTAGAGCCTAGATTTCTTTGCTTACCAATAATGTCAAATTCATCTAATAGCAAAACACATGGAAAGTCTTCTAAACTATCAAAAAGTTTTTGAAGATTGGCAGCGGACTCTCCGAGGTATGACGAGATTATTGAGTCGAATCTGACTTTATAGAAGGGTAATCCCAAATCCCAAGCAATTCTTTCAGCAGCCATGCTTTTTCCGCAGCCGGAAGAACCATAAAACAGAATCTTTTTACGAGGCTTTAAGCCATGGTGTGCTAAACGTTCCCTAGCTAGATACTCCTTCTCAATTCTTACAATTTTTTCTTCTACAGAATGAGAGAGAATCATGTCATGGCGCAAATGTTCATGTTCAACATGGGAAGCTAATGGAAGCCTATAACGTCTATCAACAGGGACTTTAAAAGTTCCTTCTTTTGATAAAGAGCGAATTGGCTTGAGTTGTTGTTCTTTACTTAGATTGCTTGAAAGTATCGCTCTTAATTTTTCCGCAAGCTTGACATGACCTTTACGCTTTTCATCTTCAATTATACTGTACGCTATCCTTACAATAGGTGATGCTTCATTACCGTCTATTGTTTTGAATAATCTTGTAAGGAGACTTTGATTCATACCCTAGTTATTCTGGTAAAGTTAGTTAATGGTTAGGGTAAATCAACTAGCATACCAATTCTTTTTAAAATGTACTGTGTGCAAGCGACCACCTAGCAGGACACTATTTAAAAAGTAATTGGCAGTACTAGATATATCAATGTAGTTCCGAGCAAGTATTCAAAGGAAGTGTTTTATTAGATACTATTGAAAATGTTCCTATTCCTTGAAGCCAATTTGTACAGATCTTTTTTCAATTTCTTCATTGGGATGCTCAATAGTTTGCAGTCGAACACAATGTACATAGCTGAATATTGCTGCTCTGGTCAACTGTAATAAATGCAAGCATTTCTTCTCGAAATCTATTGAATCCACAACCTCAACAAATTCTTTGTCAAGATGAATACCGAAAATGTCCAGATTGAATTTAGAGCTATCCTTTAAAAGCAGAAAGTTATGTTCTAGGTCATTACGCCACAACTTAAATTGGCGCAATTCTCCTGTCTTTGAATTTAAATCACACGCTATGCTATAAAGAGCATTTAAATGGATGTTTTTAATTTGGTCAAGCTCCGGTTTTCTTTTCTTGTTTTCCCAAAATGTTTCAAACTGAATATGGTGGCTATCCAGATTGTATAATTTACAAACTCCAAGTGCTATTTTGTCAAGTATCCCATAGCAAAGTCGAAAACTTGCCCTTTGCATTTCATTATGGTAGCTGATAGCTTCACCGTCATAAAGCTCTGAAAATAGAACATCATTTTCGACAGTAGTTTCCTTTGATATTGATTGGTAATATAGCCATCTAGCAAGTGCAAATTCAGACTTCATCCTGTTTAACAGTACTTCTAAGTGAGGTAGCGACTTTAATTTGAACAAGGCATATTTTACACCTATTTGCAAATCATCTTTCTCAGTAGCCACGCATTTACAATAGATACCGTGTTCATTTAAGGTCAAAAAATTGTCGAGACAATATTGTCGATATTTAGAGTGCTTATCAAACTCAACTTGCGTTTCAACCAACTCTTCTTCAATGTCGGATGCATCAAAACCATGCTCCTGCATTGAATGCAATGCCTCTGCCTTTGCATTTATGCACTTCTCAAGGATATAGCTTGGCAACGCATTAGTATTGATTGCAGCATCATAAGAGGCATATGTTTGAACTTTAAGAGCTACAGTATCAGCACTATTAGTAACTAAATCCCACCAATACAGAAAATCGCCCCTAGACACCAATGCTTCTGGAAATGTGGGATAAGTTCTGAGTACTATGTCTAAAAACTGCAAGGCTTCAGTTAGTCGAGCAACTTCTACCAATGCACCGGAAAGATTTATCAATATCTGTGGAAGTAGTCGTGAATTCTTTGAGCAATTATTATAGGCAAGCCAATACAATCGGATGGGTTCTTGGTGGATAGCTTTGGTCTCATCAAGACTATGAACCCCCAAGTTTTTCTTGTGATATGCTTTGCTCACCCCAGCCTTAGCATTAGCTAAATTATAGTAATAGCTAACTTTCTCTATGCAGCTTAATATTTTCTCTTCATTTTGCTCAAAAAAGCATATGGCCACACTAAAATCACTCTCTTCCAAATTTCGCCAGCCAATATCAATCAACAAACAATGCAATTTAATTTGGTAGAAAAAGGATTCAGAACTAGAGTCAACACTGATGGATGCAATAGCTTCCTTGATTAAGAGATGTGCCTCATCAAATTGTTCTTTATGAAAAAGGTCTTCGACAAATGAAAGCAACTTTGAGGTTTCCATATCTCTATATTTTAACAAGCCTTTCCTCTTTTAAATCTTTTTCTGTAATATGTGACCATAGTTCTGCGTAATTGATAATCCGCCCTGAAAATCCAGCAAGTTTATAAAACAACACCGCTATCATTAGATGCAAACGCAATGCTACATGTAAAGCCTCTTTAAATTGGTTGTCATCTCCAGCAACTTTTAAAAAGCTACCATGTAAAAATGTATTACGATTGACAAGGATGCTTTTTTGCTCTCTCGATAGCTCATATTTTACATGGCTGAATCCCCCAGAAAGCTTATCTGCATTTGGAGGAGCATTTAATTTTCCAATATTTTTCAATAATATCCCCAAATTAAAATCTTCATCTCCTAAACCCATCTCTGCTTTTTTATTTTTGGCTAGTGTGGTAATTTCAGAAATCAAATCGTCAGCTATTTTCTTATTTCTTATTGGGTTATAAGATGTTTTCTCCGTAGATAATTCTTTTGAAACAAAACCTGTTATGGCTTCAAGAGCGACATAATAGTTAGGAATTCTGACTTCCAAAGAAGCAATGTGACTTTGAATGTAGATTAGTGCTGCCCTCTGGAGCTTTTCTTGCTCAAAAAACATTGTCGCTAGGTTAGAGAATACCGCAATTGGAAAAAAAATCATCTCTTTATTTAGCTCATCAATCATTTGTTGTTTTGTCTTTCCGTCCTCGTTCATTTCCAGTTCGTAGTCATGATAAACTGAATATGGATTTGATGTGAACGTTGCCTGACCCGATTTCACGGATGCTCGCATTGAGTTATACAAAATATTTTCTGGAACTTCCATTTTAATATCATCAAAGGCTGCTATATAGCATTCATCATGGAACAGTTTTCCTTTAATAAAACCTAGAGCCAAGAGAATATTGAAACATTTCTTCTGAAATTGAACCAATAAATCTGGCTGCACACAATCAATAATCAGATAAAACTGGTTACCAAGCTTATATTCGATAAAATTTAACTCTTGTTCCGAAATTTTTAAAGGAATATAATTTGAGGACTTTTTGCTTGAGGAAATTAAATAGTGATGTTGAAATTCGGTAATTGTAAATGGATGTTTTTCTCCCACTGGCATAATGAACCTCAAAAACTTATTGTCAAACAATTTATAGTCTGTGGCAGTGGAGAAACTTGAAATACCGCCAGAAAAAATCTTTAATGTGAAATCTTCATTGTAGGATATGTTATTGATAAATAGGTGCTTTCCCAATACAAATAAAGATTGATTAGTCTTATGCAATTCTATTGGCGTTTCCCTATCAAATTGAAGTTCTTTATGTGTTTGCAAGCCATGAGGTATAGACGAACTTGATGAAAAGTTATATTGCCTTTTCCCTTTGGTAATTTCGAAAACGGCATTATGAAGATAGTGGCCTTCCATTTTTATCTCAAAAGAGGAAGCGAGTTGAAGTTCATTAATCTTCAAAATAGATGTCTCTATATCTTTCACGATAGGTTGATAAGCCATGATTTTCAATGTTAAATTGATGAATACCAGTTATTAATCTCTGTATTTAGCTTTCTTATTACTATTTCAACTTTTTCCAGCTTTTCAAAAGAGTTCTCATATAGCTTTTCCTCGCTAGGCAATATTGGGGTATCTAAATCTTGCATTTGTAGAGTGAGGTCATTGAAGAAGAGAATAACCTTGTCTTTTGCGAAATCAAGGATTCTCTGAGAGTTTTCATCAATACAAGAAGTATAACCCTCTTCAATTTTCTGAAATTGAGAGTTGTAGCTTCTTCTCGCTGCATCCATTATTTTACTAATTCTTTTGGCTCTTCTGTCTGATGCAGAGAATAAGAGGTTTCCAAAAAATGCAAAAAATCCGGCTGCGATTGTTGCAGGTGGATTTACAAGAAATGCCAAAAAACCTGCCAGAAAACCAAATCCGAATGAAGAGGATAAATCAATGGAGGGAGATTCAAACTTCTCAATATCGGAGAAGTCAATGATTCTTTGGGCAGTACTTTCGGCAATCAAATCCCTGACCTGCTTTAAGTTATCCTCAATCCATCCGTGGATTAGCTCTTGCTGTAAATTGAGTTGGTGAAAGTATTCCTTGTTTGCTTCTTCAATAGCTTGATGGCCACCTTGAGCTAAATAGGTTTTGAGTTGATGGCTGCTTGGTAAATCTCCATTAAGTGGGATTGACTTCAAATAGGTTTCCAATTGGTGTAGTAATCCATATTTCTTATTTTTAAGGGACTTGGTTATACCTGTTTTGATTTCGTCTTCCTTAGTATTATACAACTTTACTAGCTCGGGTATTTTATTCCGAACAGTAATCATTGCTTTCTCAATATCCTTCCTCTTTTGATTATCTATCATTCTTACACTAAGGAGACTCTTAAAATCTTGTATGGATTGCAAAATTTGTTGGTTTACATTCCCAAGGTTCGCTAATCCAATTTTGCTTTCCTTTAACAAATAGCCCCATAAGTCATCCTCCAATAGTTGAACGGAGTCCAAACTTTTACCCTCACCTCCTGTCCTTATTTCTAAGCTTTCTTCGGCACTTATAAAATATACTTTTCTTGAAACCTTCTCATATAGATTGAGTTTTTGCAAGTCCTTCATTACCCTTTCTTTCAAAAGAATTAGCTTATCTCCTGAGAGGGCATTCACTTTTGTAAAGACTAGGAATATTTTATCCAGCGACTGGCCTAACTCAAGTAGATGTTTCTTGTACTCTGCTTTAAATATATAGCCACCATTTTCAAAAGGAGAAGCATCAATTAAGTACAGTATGGCATTAGCTTTTGTTACAGTATTCCATGCATAGGCATAAATTTCATCATCGGGGTCATCAAGTCCGGGGATATCGAAAAATGAAACCCCTCTTTCCAATTGCCTATTTGCAATTTTTATTACAACCAAAGAAACAGCCTTCTTGTTATCCTCGTTTTTTGTTTGCGAGGCGTATTCTTCAATTACATCAAATGAAAATGGCTTAGTTACTTTCTTGCCATTCTTAAAAAGTATGTCAACCGCCTCAATACTATTTGGAATAACTTGGATAGGAACTCCGGTAGTTTGGAAAAAACCTGTTGGGGAAACATCTTTTCTGTACAAAAGACTATTGATTAAAGTACTTTTTCCAACCCTTGACATGCCAGTTATTGCAATGCGATAAATTGCTTGCTCAGTTTGCTTTTCCAACGCATTTATGGAAGCATTAACTGAAGAGAAGTTGGAAAGGCTAGCAATCTGTTTGTATTGGCGCAGATTCTCAATGCATTTCTCCTTTAGCTCAAAATATGTGCCTGGCTCAATGATTTTTCGTGAAGGCACTTTCCATGTCATCACATAGTCCCTTATAGCCTCTGCACCATATGCGTTAAAGTCATGGATGAAGGGTATTTTCAGTGTTATACTCTCTTGGTTTACCCAGTTAGGATTCTCGCTATCTAATTGAGAAATCAGTTTTTCATCAATCCACAGAATATGAAAGGTTTTTGCGGTAAGGTTATTCAGGACAAACATTACCGGAAGATTTGCGCTAAACCATTGTATTACCTTTTTTACTTGAATAGGAAACGATATTTTTTCTCCTACGACTTTAGGCTTTTCTGTAGATTTTAACTGTATTAAAAAGAACTTGCTCTCGGGTCGAAAACTATCCGAATTAAAGATTGGACTAATAAGCTCAACTTGGCAATCTATCCCATAATCATTATCAGCCCATGGGAAAGCTAGCCTCATGTTATAGGCATCAAGAAGTGCTTCAAAGTTCCTTTTTGATTTCCTTTCGTTTTGATGGGATTTTGGTATTTGAGTGGTTGCTTTTGAGCCCATAACTATAATTATTAGCAAGGGTCAAAAGTAGGAAATTATTTAAATCAAATGCATCTATTGTGTATTGAACAATTTATAAAAGCAGATTATTATTGCCACACCTCACAATCTCCCAATATCACTTGACTTAAAATAAACCCCTCGCACTTCCCAATAATTGTAATTCTGTCACCTTTACTCAAACGAGAAACAGCTTTTGTATTATCTCCAAAATCACAATTAATGTTTTGTAAAAAACCTATTTCTAGGCTTACAATGGCTTCATCGAAAATACCTTTGGAGATGTTTCCAACAATGCCCGTTACTGCCAGTTTCTTACCTTTATACTTTTCGTCAGCAGCCACTTCATTGCCGTCATAAGAAGCATAAAGTTGTGAAGCGGTTACTTCATAGTCCACGTTCAATAGGTAAGGGCTATCGGGATAAACACTTCTTACGTGGTTCATGTAACCTGTCTTGGAAGCCAAGTGAGGAAAGGTGGGGTGCTGGGTATTTGGCCAGCTTGAAAGTTTCTTCTGTTTTGCTTCGTAAATACTGTTCAATACTTCTGGATTCTTAGGGTCAACCATTCCGAAAAACGGAGACAGGTCAAAATCATTTGGAATAGTGGTTTGTTGACCGCTAGCGGTTACAACCACACTCCCTTTACTCCCATACATACGGTAAGCGTTTTTATAGCGTTCAAAGACCTCAATTACCTCATTTGGAACACCACCGTTCGCTTTGCCAGCTAAAGCTACTACAACGGCCACAAAACGGGTTTTATCGCTGCCGTTGGTGGAAGCCCCTATCTGTTTCATCAATTCTTCATCAATTGAAAACTGGTCTGTCACTGTGTGGCTAATTCCGTTTGCGATAGCATGTAGCACTGGTAAGTATTCCGTAGAAACTTCTTTCTGTTCCACCAATGACAAATAGATAGGATTTCCCTTTAGCTCCCCATACATCTTCTCCCTCTGGGTTTTGCGTTCTTGCGAAAGGCCGTTTATATTCTTTTCAGTCTGGTCAATATATGCTTGATAGGCACTTCCGCTTTTTGTCGTTTCATTCCTTGCGCTGTGTTTACCTGCATTGGGATTGGTAACAAACCCTGCAACAAAGAGCATCAACAAAAGAATAACCTTGACTGGCCTGTTTGAAAGTAACTTTACTTTCGACTGCCAAAAGGCCGACATCGGGGGCAGCAGAATCAATCCCCCAAGCAAAAAGAGCAGGGCTGAAATTACAGCAAAATCCTTGATTAAGGCCATAAGAAAGGACAACAAGAAAATTGATGCTCCAATCCATTTTAGAACTGTCAAAATAGTGCTTTTAGAGTTGGTTGTACCAGCGTTCATAATAGATACATTAATTGTGGTTAAAAAAGAGGGTGTGTAACACTACATCCTCCGTTCAGGTTACTGGTATAACCTACAAAAGCAATGAAGTGTACACACCCAGCCGGGTGCGTTACACAGTCATTTGCCTTTGAGTGAAATATTACCAGTATTTGAACGGAGCAATGACCTGCATACGCAGTATCTATATGTATATCGTTAGCTTACCCTATAATGACTTTGTTTTAGTTTGCCCCAAATTTACAAATTTCATCTTTGAATTAGTCGTTTATTATCTCCAATAGCCCCATTGGGAATTGCTATCTGTTTCGTCGGCACCACCACATATGGGTAAAGCATAAGGATACGCCCCTCTATGGGTTTTTACCCAATTCGCATAGGCAAGGCTGTCAGCAAAGTCTGGGCTTTTACCTAATAGCTTTTTTAATGCTTCTTTACTAAGGATTTTTACGGTCTTGTCAGACATTATCTCATAGCGAATGATAGAAAGTTCGTGCTTTAGGGTAGGATGTGTAATGTTACCAATATTACCTGCATCAATATCCCTTTTCAGCTCCCAGTACATTTGAGCACGAAGGTTATGGGGTTTGAATGCTTCATCCGTTTCAAGTTCGGCAGGTTTTGCGCCTCCCTGTATCTCTTGAACATAATAGCCACTTGCACGAAGGTTATCCACTACTCCAGCCCCGATACCTACTGCATCAACTCCGACCCAATCGGCTGTGATGCTAAATTTTTCCATAAGAGCTATAGCACGGGTTACAACTTCGTTTATGGATGTTTCCACATAATCCTCCACTAGAACCACATTGCCGTCCTGTAACACCGTAAAAACGGTACTGTCGCCTCCAAACCTTGCCACATCCACACCCATAGATGTTCCAAAGCCATTTTCAAGGTTTGCAGCAGCCTTTGATATTGACAGATTGGATATAAGCTGATTGATGCTGTCAAGATTTGTCCAATCCCCTAACAAGTACTTTCTATACAGGTTAGGGCTATCCTTAAAGGCATTCTTCAAATTCACTACATACTCGTCATCTTCGGAGTAGTTATCGGTTGTGATGGACTGAATAAAAACTTGGTTGGGGTCAGTAGAATGTATGAAGGCAGGTATTAACCAGCAATTTTCTGGATTAGAGGTTAGCCTACCCTCGTAGCGTGGCCTCGTATTATTGGGCAATACCCATCTAAGGCGGGTTTTCAATATCCTGAATACCTCCTCATTGACCTCATTGGCTTCATCAATACCAAACCAGCCAATTTCCAGCCCTTTCAACTTATTTAGTAACGGGTCTTTCGAGACATTGGCCTCAATAAAGGTCAGTACAGAGCCATTGACAAAAGTAACTTCCATTTTGCTCTGATTAAAGGAGCGTATGAGTTGCGGAGGGCATACGGAAAAGAACGTAACAAGGATTGTGCGCTTCATAACCGATAACTCCTTCCTGACAATGACCAGCCTATTGCCATTGAATTTTAGGGCATTCTTTATGGCTTCCGTACAAAGAAACCAGCTTTTGCCAGCACCAAACGCACCAGCGAATAGCAGGTATTTTGCCCTCGTGCTGTGGGCTATGGTCTGCTTGAGCTTTGGTTGGTAGTATTGGCTAAAGTCAATCCTCATTCAAAAAAGTTACTTTTTTTATCCTAATCCGGTATGTTACTTATAAATACCACCTCTCCGCTTTGCTCTATCTGGGTTTTGTACAACCCCTGTAGATTGGCTATTTCTTTATTTATTGCCATAGCGGTTTTAATATCATTTTTCAGAATCGACTGATTGTACAGATATTCAAACCGCTTAAGAGCTTTGGCAAAGTCATACTTTACATCATTTACTACTTCTTTTGCGATAAGATCTCTGGCTTGTTTAATATAATTGTCAGCTTGTCGTTCTCCTATTTCCCAGTTTTCTGAACCATATTGCACTATAAACTCCCTACTTCTTCCTTCAATAAGATAGGCAGCCACATCTTTTAATCTTGTTAACAATATAGCTTTAGTAGCTTTCATTTATACTTAGTAAGTTTTCGATGTACGCTATTGATATGGCAATAGTTAGTTCTGCTATATGGGGGCTAGAGATAGCGATGTCAGTTTGTTGTGTATATGCCCTTATTGTAGACTTCATTTTGCTTGCAATTTTCCTATCTAGTTGAATGTTTGTTGCTCTAGCTCTTTCTATCATGCTTATAACTTCATGCACCCCGCCTAAGCTATCTATAGCATGTGCTTCAAGTGCTTGTTTTAATTCCTTAACACTGCCTACTTTTTCCATATTAAACTGGAGTTTATGGTACTTGGGAATACTATTATATTCTGCCAACCATAAACCAATTAGGGTTTCCTGAAAAGTAGGGTCTAGTATATTCGTAACACTAATCTTTTCCACTCCTCTATTCTTGGCGAGCCGCTTTAAAAATCTCCATTTGTATCTTGCCTCAAAGCGCATAAGGGATTGGTGTTCTGGAATAAAACTTCTATCAATAGGGTCTAAGGCCAAACCCTTATCATAAATGCAAATTTGCCTGGATGAGTTGGAATAATACAAGGTGGTTCTATCTTGGAATCTATTATAGTGTTTATGTTCTCCTAGGTAGGGAAAATAACTTTTCGTTTTATGTGGTAAGGACATGGTAGCCTCTAAGTCCAGTCGAGTGAAGTAGCTTGTGCCTAATTCTACCCCTAACTTCTCTTCGAGCCTTTCAAAAGCTTTTGACACTTGACCCCATCGTAAGGATGTTACCCTACTACCAATATAAAACTGGGATAAACTCCCCCATAATTGCATGTGGATTCCCCTTATATAAATTGAAATGACCTCGTCAACTTTTGCATTTACTCGCACCTCTCCAGTATTAGCATTAACCAACTCCTCTTTAACTTTTAAGTTACTAAGAATGATATTCAGCTCCTCTTGAGTGAGTTGTTTTGATATGGATATGGAATCTATCATTGTCGCCAAAATGGGGGACAGTTACGCCTTATTAAAGGAGTGTTTACCTAAAGTAACTTTTGAGGAGGCTTCCAAATCAATTTCCTCGTTAGTCCTAATCCGGTTACATAATAACCATTCATCAATTTCTGTCTTCTTGAAATAGAGATGCTTACCCTTAGGTCTATAGCAAGGTATTCCGCCTGTAGAAGTGAGTTTATAGAGATATGACTTTGATAGGCTAGTATAGTGCGCTACCTCATCTAGATTGAAAACCTCCTTATGATTAAGTAACAGGTTTTCTATTCGCTCCAAGCGTTGTTCTAATGCTAATAGGTCTGCCATCGCTTTCATTTTGATTACGAAAGCAAATAAGGCAAGTAAGATATTGGTAAGAATATGGTAAGAAAGAAAAGTGTTACCTATTGCTGGTACGGAAATCCTTTATGCTTGACACTGAATTTAGTTTTTATAGTTGTCCATTCGGTATTGGCAAATTGTTTAAACGCCCTATTTAAGAAGTCAATAAAACCATCTCTAATGGGTCTTGTGGTAAAGATTTCCTTATGTATAAGGTAGAATGTATAGCTAATTGATGTAGCTGAAATTTTAGGTCTGATAGCTTTTTCAATAGTTGGGCATTCCCCTATTTCAACTAATTCTATCGTTTTTGATAAAAGCCATTCATAGTCATTTGGGGTTAGTATACTTTCTTGAGAAGGGTTCACACCATTCATGAATTTTAAATGAGATTCTATAATCTCCTTTTTGTCCTCCTTAGTAAGTAGCTTTTGAACCTCTCTTTTATTTAGTGTATCGGCAATACTATCCAACTCTTTCTTTTTCAGAGCACAATACTCTAAGTAATCTTTTGCGCTAAATCGAATGTCTGGGTTTAGTGACACCTTAATAGAAAGACCATCAAAAAACCAATTAGCAAAATCCGCAGGTACTGGTTTGAAATTGAACTTATCTTTTACATAGTCGCCATAACATACGTCATACATCTTTGCGAGTTGTTCAAATCGTGCAAGCTGTTGCTTAACCATTGACCTTGCTATAGACAAATCTTCGTTACTCAGATAAGGTTGGTCAAGTCGCATATTCATTTTTTCAATTTCCTGAGCTAGACCCTCCGAAACTCCGACAAGCCCCATTGACAATTCATGGGAACGAACAAACTTTGCCTTCCTCTTATCCATTACATGCCTATTTTAGGTAGATTAATAGCAGCACTCACTTTGGCATCATCCATAACTTTAGCATAAATCTGAGTGGTTTTAAGCTCTCGATGTCCCAGTAGCTTAGATACTGTATATATATCCGTACCGCTTCCAAGTTGGAGTATCGCATAGGTATGCCTTGCACAATGAAATGTTATGTGTTTAGTAATGCCAGCCTTTAACATCCAATCTTTAATAGCTACATTGGTATATGACGAATATTTAAGTCCAGCAAAAACCCTTTCATCTGCTCCCCTAGGTGCTCCTAGTAACTTAAAAGCCTCTTCGTTAATCGGTTGATATTCGACACCTTTAGTTTTTTGTTGGGTAAAGGCAAACTCCCAATAGCCTACCTGTTCCCTTATTTCCTTCCATGTCATTTTATAAATATCGCTCCAACGCACTCCGGTAAGGCACGAAAACAAAAACGCTCTCTTTAGGACATCATATCTACACTCTGCTTTAAAAACGGACTTAACTTCTTCTAAAGTCAAGTATTCTCTGTCAGGCTCGCCCATGCGAAAGGCTTTCACTCTTTTTGAAGGGTTTTCGGTAATCAATCCATCCTCAAACGCTTGATTTATGCACTTTCTAAACTTGTTGAAATAAGAATACTTTGTGTTTTGAGATAAAGGTTCTCCAGAAGACCTTACAGCAGTTTCATCTAAGTAACTTTTGAATCCGGCCACAAAATCAACATCTATGTCATTCAAAGTAACATGGCTTGAACAATATTGCTGTAGGTGCTTGAAAGTACCCTGCCAGTTATCCCAGTTGTTTTTGCTCTTCTTCCTTTCGTCTCTTAGATTCTTGAAGTATTCAATCAAGCTAAGTTTAGACTTATGAGAAGACCTAAATCCATAGGTTCCGTTTACTAATTCCAATTCCACTTTTGCCTTTACCGCCTCCGCTAACTTCTTATGCTCCTTATTATGCTGCTTCTGGTGTGGGGTAGTGGGGTTCTTATATAGATAGTAGTCTAGGGTTTCAAATTGACGATTGTGCTTAATCTTTCCCGTGTCTGTTTTTGAATAGCCCTTATAGACCTCTAAAACAAAGGGTGCTTTATCGCCTTTGTTAGTTTTTCTGTTAATCAATTTGACTTTCATTTTACACCTTTTTACACCTTCAATAACCATTTAGTGTAAAAATAAAGCAAAAAAGTGTAAAAAATAAGAAACCATCGGAAAAATGAAAGACAATAGTGGGAATCTAAAATGTTGTATTTGTAGGTGTTTTGTTTCCTTTGATTGGATGTTATTTTCATTATTCACTTCCCGATACAAAATTTACTAAATATATTATCCAACAAATCATCAGTGGTTATTTCGCCCGTTATCTCGCCCAAATGGTGCAGGGCGCGGCGGATGTCAAGGGCCAGAAAGTCGCTACTGATGCGGGTTTCGATGCCTTGCAGCACTGCGTTCAGGGCGGTTTGCGTAGCTAATAGTCCATTATAGTGCCGTGCGTTGGATACTATGGTATCTTCTTCCGTAAGGCCCTGTGCGCCAATGGCTTGCACTAAGGCGTTTTCCAGTTCGGCAATGCCCTCCCCAGTAGCGGCGGAAATAAATATAATTTGTTGGTTGTCAAATTGTTGCAAAGCATTTTCAGCCATGGTGTCGAGCTTATTGCCCACTACCAGCACCGGAACGGTACTTCCCAACCGTGCCAAATCGTGTTGCAATTCTTTGATAGTGAGCGTGGTAGCATCAAACAAATACACCACCAATGCACTTTGGCTTATCTTTTGGAAAGTACGTTCCACCCCTATCCGTTCAATGGCATCGGTAGCCTCTCGTATGCCAGCGGTATCAATCAGTCGAAACGTAATGCCAGCAATGGTTACAGCTTCTTCAATGGTGTCTCTTGTTGTGCCGGGTATATCGCTTACTATGGCCCTTTCTTCTTGGAGAAGGCGGTTTAAAAGCGTGCTCTTCCCCGAATTTGGGCGGCCCGCAATCACCGTGCTCACGCCACTTTTAAGCACATTGCCCAGTTGGAAAGAACGAATAAGCTTGCCTATAATCTCCTGAAGCTCAGCCACCAACACCCGAAGGTCGTTTCGGTCGGCAAATTCCACGTCTTCCTCCCCAAAGTCCAGTTCCAGTTCAATCATACTGGCAAAGTGTATGAGCTTGGTTCTGAGGTCTTTGATGCGGTTGCTGAACCCGCCCCGCATCTGTTGCATAGCTAGACGGTGCGAAGCGGCTGACTGTGAGGCGATTAGGTCGGCCACGGCTTCGGCTTGGCTTAGGTCCATACGGCCATTGATAAAGGCACGCAGGGTAAATTCGCCGGGCTTGGCGGGACGGGAACCGAGCTCTATCAACAGTTCCAACACTTGTTGGAGGATGTAGGGCGAGCCGTGGCACGAGATTTCGGCCACGTCCTCCTTGGTATAGGAGTGCGGGGCGCGGAACAGGGCCACGACTACCTCATCCAGAACCAACCCGTTGCGAACGATGCTACCGAAATGCAGTGTATTGGCGGGTTGTAGCGTTAAATCCTTACCCTTGAATGCCTTGTGGGCTATGGTAATGGCATCGGGGCCGGAGAGCCGGATAACGCCGATGGCACCGGTGCCTTGGGGGGTGGAGAGGGCTACTATGGTATCCATTAGATGGCAGATGAAAAATGATAGATGAAAAACTTCAAAAGCATTGTCGTTTCTTAAACTTATGCAAGTTACGCCCTGATAAAGGATAATCAAAAGGTCAAGTCTGCTATCTTTGATTATCCTTTATCATCTGTCATTTCATATTTGCCATGGCTTAAGACTAGACTATTTCTTCTTCTCCAATTGTTTCTGCACCTTTTTAGGGTATAGGCCCGATTTGGTTTTGCTGCCGCCCTTGGTGCCGCCATCGCCACCGGTATCATAAGTGGGGCAAGTGCTCTTGTGGCAGGAGCCTAGGGCAAGCACGCCCGCTAGGCAAAGTAAAAGGATGCTGCGTTTCATGACATAAAGATATAAGATTCCAAGGCTGCTTTCCAAATAACGCCAATTTGGCGGTTTGCGTTGCACAAGGCATTCTTTTTGATAACGAAGCACTTGTGGCCATGCGGGCAGGTACTGCCTTCGCCACAATTAATTGCTTACCTTTGAAAACCTATTATGTAAAAAACGCTGCAATAAAGGCGTACAAAAAAGTACTATGGAAATAACAAACAACACCGTTGTAGGGATTACCTACGATCTGAAAATCGGCAACCCGGAAGGCGCACTGGTAGAAAAAGTGGAAGCCGCGGCCCCTTTCGTTTTCTTGTTTGGCGCGGGCGGCCTGTTGCCCGAGTTTGAGGAAAACCTGCACGGTTTGAGCGAGGGCAAGTCGTTCGAGTTTACCATCGAAAGCGACAATGCGTATGGCCCCGTTCAAGAAGAAGCCATCATTGAGTTGCCCATCAATATTTTTGAAACAGACGGCCGCATACCCGATGATTTGCTGGTAGTGGGCCGCTACCTTACCATGCAAGACCACCAAGGCAACCCGCTGCGTGGCCGCATAGAGAAGGTTGGTTTGGAGCAGGTAACTATGGACTTTAACCACCCGTTGGCCGGTGCCGACCTATACTTTAAAGGTGGCGTAATAAGCGTTCGCGAAGCCACTGCCGAAGAAGTAGCCCACGGCCACGTTCACGGCCCAGACGGACACCACCATCATTGATTTTTTGTTAATCGGTTGATTGGTTCATCCGTTAATCAGTATAAAAGCAGCAGGCCGCCCAATGGGCGGCCTGCTGCTTTTATAGGTTTTTGGGGTTCATACAGACCAATCAACCGATAACCGATTAACCAATGAACTGATTAACCAAAATCAACCAAATCAAAAACTCCAATCGAACTTATCCAGGTCTTGCAGGCAGTTTTTAAGTAGGTCGATGCCGCCACGGATGTCGTTTTTGTGGGACATCTCGATTACTTGGTGTATATGGCGAGTGGGGATGGAAACCGCCCCGGCAATTACGCCCTGCTTGCTCATGTGTTGCATGCCCGCCGTGTCGGTGCCGCCGCCGGTCAATACCTCGGGCTGCCATTTAATGTTGTGGTTGCCGGCCACTTCCTTCATATAGCGTACCATGCGGTAATCGGCAATGGATGACGTATCCATTATTTTGATGGCCACGCCTTTGCCCAACTCCGTAATCTTCTCTTCGGGGCGGGCACCGGGCACATCGTATGCAATAGTGGTATCCAAGCCAAAGCCGAAATCGGGACTGATATGGTGCGAAGCCACCAACGCGCCGCGCAGGCCCACTTCTTCTTGCACGGTAAACACGCCGTACACATCGTAGGGCACATCGCCCAGCTCTTTCAGCGTTTCCAGCAAAATGTAAACCGATACGCGGTTGTCCAGGCTCTTGCAATTCACGCACTCGCCCATTTCAATCAGCTCACGGTCGCGGGTAATAGGGTCGCCGATAGAGATGTACTTTTCCACTTCCGATTTCGGCATGCCCAAGTCGATAAAGTAATCGGTGGTTTTGGGCATTTTGGTGCGCTCTTCGGGGCTCATTACGTGTATGGGCTTGGAGCCCATAACGCCAATGATATCCTTTTTGCCGTGGATGATAACCCTTTGTGCAGTAAGCGTTTTCGGGTCGAAGCCGCCCAAGGTATTGAAACGCACGAAACCTTCCTCGTCAATAAAGCTCACCATAAAGCCTATCTCGTCCATATGGGCGGCCACCATTACTTTCTTATCGTTACGGCCTTTTTTCAGGGCCACCACGTTGCCCATATTGTCCACGGATACTTCCACTGGCAATTTCTTCAACTCGCGCAGCACCACTTGGCGTATGCGCTGCTCAAATCCCGGTGCCCCGGCCACTTCGCATATTTCCTTTAGCAACTCAACATTTACTGACATAGGTATAGTAGTTTTCGGCTAAGAACCGTCTTTTCAAAATACTGTAAATCAATCCATGCAAAACTAAAGCGAAAGCACCGATTAATAAAACCCGCATAGGCATACCGCCCAAATCCATCGACCACCGCACACTGGTTATCTTTTTCAGATGGCCGTCCACTATAATTTGTTGCTTTTTTAGTATTTTCAATCCTATATTGCCCAATATGGCGTACCAATGCGGTATTCATGGCTATATTGGGGTGTAATCAGGCAGCGAAATCATCTTATGGAGCACCCATTGATGAACACTAGGTTTGGGGTAAAATTTATGGATGGCCTGCGGGGCCTTTCTACCGGTTTTCGGGCAGTGCTGGTAAGCATTGCCTTGGTATTGCTCTTTCCGGGCTGCCTGTACGACAATACCCCTTACGATGTTATCTCCAAAGCATATTCCAACGGCAACCCCGCGTTTGTATATACTTACGTAGGCAAGGGTGACGATGCCAAGAAAATAAAGGAAACCGAATTCTATGCCAGCGGCCAAATAAAGCGCGAGAGCCATTTTGTGAACGATACCCTCCATGGACCCGACCTACAGTGGTACGAAGGTGGCCAGATGAAATTCATGGAGTTTTACAAACACGGCCTAAAGGATAGTGTTTCCCTGTTTTGGTTTGAAGACGGCACCAAAGGCTCCGAATCGTTTTACATTTTGGGCAATTTGCAAGGCAAATCGGTTACGTGGTTCGAAACGGGCGAGGTATCCACCGAAGCATACCATCAAAGCGGCAAATACGAAGGGGCTTTTAAACGCTGGTACGGCAACGGCCAGCTCATGCAGGAAGGCAGCCACCAAAACGACAAGAAGGAAGGCGTGTGGGTATTCTTTAACCGCAACGGGGTAAAGGAATCGGAAGGGGAATACCTCAGCGGCGAGAAAGAAGGTTTTTGGACCTACTGGTACAGCAACGGGCAAAAGCGTGCCGAGGGCCGCTACAAAGAGGGCATGCGCGAGGGCAAATGGCCCTTTTGGTATAGCAGCGGCAAGCTGGTATCGGAAGTGTACTTTAAAAACGGCCTCAAGGAAGGGCTTTGGATAGAGTGGTTTGAAGACGGCACCAAGAGCTTTGAGGGCAACTACGTGGATGGCAAGGAACAGGGCGTAATAACGCAATGGTACCGCAACGGCCAAAAAATGTGGCAGCGCAGCTATATCAACGGCAAAGAAAATGGCACCTCCAGTTCTTGGTACGAGAATGGCCAGAAATCGTCGGAAGGCAACTTTAAAATGGGCAAGGAGCACGGCAAGTTCACGGGCTGGTACGATACGGGCGTAAAGGAATTCGAGCGTTTCTTTACCGACGGGCTGGAAGACGGCAAAGCCACCAAGTGGGACCCGAAAGGTAAGATCATCTCCGAGCAATATTACAGGAGCGGGAAATTGATGCAGGAGTAGTTTGGTCGACTGTGCATAGTCGGCAGAGAGGCTGGCCAAACCAATAACCATTTTACTGTGGACCGTCAACTGTCGACCGTGGACCATCATCTATTCCTGCCAAAATACCCTTTTAACCCTGCTGCTGACACCCGTCAATATTTCGTAAGGGATGGTATCCGCCCAGTCGGCCAACTGCTGCACGGGCAGTTCCGGCCCAAAAACGATTACCTCGTCGCCCTCGGCAGCATCCGGTATATCGGTCACGTCCAGCATACACATATCCATGCACACCCGGCCAACAATGGGGGCCATTTTGCCCTGCACCAGCATGCTGCCCGTGCCATTGCTCAGGCGGCGGTCAATGCCATCGGCATAGCCAATGCCGATGGTGGCAATACGGCGTTCACTGGGGGCGGTATAAGTACGACTGTAGCTCACCGTGTCGCCGGCAGCAATTTTGCGTATCTGCGAAATGGTAGTGCGCAAACGGCCCACCTGTTGTAACTTTCCAGCCAAGGCCGTGCTGGTATCAATGCCATAAATACCCAACCCCAACCGCACCATATCATACTGCGCATCGGGGAAGCGTGCTATGCCCGCCGAATTGAGGATATGGCGCAACGGTTTGTACGGCAACGCGTTCAATACCTCTTGGCTCATTTTTTCGAAACGGGCTATCTGCTCTTTGGTAAAACCATCATGCACCGCATCCTCGCTGGCGGCCAAGTGGCTGAAAACGCTTTGTACGTGCATCCAATGGTTCTTCTTCAAACCTTTCAACAGGGCATGCATGTCTTCCTCCCCAAAACCCAGGCGGTGCATGCCCGTATCCAGTTCTACATGCACCGGGAACGGCGGCGTGGCCAAGGCCCTGCCACTGGTTTGCAGGTAGTCGCTAAACTTCTGCATGATGCCTTCGTTGTACAAATCCGGCTCTAGGTTGTACTGCACAATGGCATCAAAGCTGCTCGGCTCGGGGTTCATTACCATAATAGGCAGCGTAATGCCCGCCTTGCGCTGCGTAACGGCCTCATCGGTATAGGCCACCGCTAAGTAATCCGCCCGATGGAATTGCAGCGTACTGGCTATCTCAAAACTACCCGAACCATACGACAGGGCTTTTACCATCACCATCATCTTCACGTTCGGCCTTAGCAAGCTATGGTACACCTGTAGGTTGTGGGCAAGGGCGTTCAAGTCGATTTCCAGCACCGTTTCGTGTACCTTTTGCTCCATCAGCTTGCTCACCTTCTCAAACTCGAAGCTGCGGGCACCTTTTAACAGTATGGTCTCGTTTTCGAAAGGAATAGCTGAAAGCTGCTGCAAAAAAGCATCGGTTGAGGGGTAAAAGGCCGAAACCAAATCCTGAATAGCGGCAAAGGTTTTCTGCTGCCTGCTGATGGCCGGACCGATGCCGAACAGGCGGTCCACCTTTTTTTGCTGTAAGAGGGTGGCCACGTCTTGGTAAAGGTCCATCTCGTTTTTGCCCGATTGCAATATGTCGGACAGTATCAGGGTTTTCTTGGGGTGCTGTTTCTGCTGGTTCAAAAAATCCAGTGCTATGGTAAGCGATCCCAAATCGGAGTTGTAGCTATCGTTTATGAGTGAGCAGTTGTTCACTGCATCCTTCAGCTCCAAGCGCATGGCTATTTTGCCCAACTTGAGCATGCGCTCCTGTATTACCTCTTGGTGTACTTTAAGGTATAACAGCGCGGCCCAGCAGTGGATGGAGTTTTCGATACTGGCCATATCGATAAAGGGCGTAACAATGTGGATGGTCTCCCCTTTATACAGGCCCTCTATGCGCGTTTCGCCCGTGTTGCGCTCCACTTTGGTTATGCGCAGGTCGGCATCCGTTTTGTGCGCCCAAGTAAACAACTGGAATTTCTCTTGCTGCTCCTCCTCGGTAAACTGGCTGCGAATTTCGGTAATGGCCTGTGTTATCTCCGGATAATCCTTACAGTAAATAAGGATTTTGCTGTGGATGAAGAGCTTAAGCTTTTCCTTTACTTTATGGCGGGTATTTAGGAAGCCCTCGTTGTGCGCTTCGCCGATATTGGTGAAGATGCCGATGTCGGGACGAATTACCTTCTCCAGATGCTCCATTTCGGCCGCTTCTGAAATTCCCGCCTCGAAAATGCCCAACGTATGGGTATCGTTCAGTTGCCATACCGAGAGCGGCACCCCTACCTGGCTGTTGTAGCTCTTGGGGCTGCGGGCTATTACGTAATCCACTTCCAGCAACTGGTGCAGCCACTCTTTTACAATGGTTTTTCCGTTGCTGCCCGTAATACCAATCACCGGAATCCTATATTGTTCGCGGT
>CAYYZT010000001.1:33430-43651 GCA_964476015.1 uncultured Chitinophaga sp. | reverse complement strand
AATCCATTTATAACTAGCCAGTTCGGTCACGGCCATGGGGCCGCGGGCGTGCAGCTTCTGGGTGCTGATGCCGATTTCGGCACCCAGCCCGAACTGCGCCCCGTCGGTAAACGCGGTGGAGGTATTGGCATATACGGCGGCGGCATCCACGCTTTTCAGGAACGTGTCGATAACAGCCCTGTCTTCGGCAATAATGGCCTCGCTATGTTTGGAGCTATAGGTGGCGATATGTTCCAGTGCCTCGTCCAAGTCCGCCACGGTTTTAATGGACATCTTCAGCGACAAAAACTCCGTGCCGTAAGAATCCGCCTGTACCGACAATAGCAACTCTTGGGGATAAGCTGCCTTTAAAGCCTCGAAGGCGGGAGCATCGGCATAGAGGGTAACGCCCTTTTCAGCCAATGGTTGGGCAAGGGCGGGTAAATCGGCCAACCGGCTTTGGTGTATAATCAGGCAATCCAACGCATTGCAAACACTCACCCGGCGGGTTTTGGCATTGGCAATGATGGCGGTGCCCTTTTCCAAATCGGCGGAAGCATCAAAATAAGTATGCACGATACCCGCACCCGTTTCTATTACGGGTACTTTGGCATTGTCGCGCACATAGTCAATCAGCCCTTGGCTGCCGCGGGGTATCAGCACGTCCACATAGCCCACGGCCTGTAGCAGCACTTCGGTAGCTTCCCGTTCGGGAGGCATCAGGTAGAGAATATGTGGATTCAGCCCGAAGTGCTTTAGCACATCGGTCAGTATCTGGGCAATGGCTAGGTTGGAATGGTATGCATCCTTGCTGCCTTTCAGCACACAGGCGTTGCCCGATTTCAGGCACAGCGAAAACACGTCGAACGTCACGTTCGGCCTCGATTCGTATATCACCCCAACTACCCCCAGCGGAACGGTTACTTTTTTCAGGTGCAACCCGTTGGGCAGGGTTTTCTCCGTCAGCACATGCCCGATGGGGTATTCCAACGTGGCCACGTTACGGATATCGGCAGCGATGCCTTGTATGCGTTCGGCAGTAAGTTTCAGGCGATCATACTTTGGGTCGGCAGGGTCCATCAGGGCCAAATCCTTTTGGTTTTCTGCCAAAAGAAAACCCGCTTGCCGTTCGGCGGCATCGGCCAAGTGTAGCAGTACTTGGTTGATGGTGTCCACATCCACCAAAGCTAGTTTTCGGCTGGCCTTTTGTGTCTGTGCCAACCGTTGCAGTATGCTGGTTTTATAATCCGTGTTCGCCATTTTAGATGCCGTTGAGGTAAAGGTAATCATAGTGTACCAGCGGCGGTTGGCCTTTTTGGCCGATGCGTTCCAAAGCCTTGGTATATCCGTATTTGGCTATGCCGAGGCCCAATGGTTGCCCCTGCTCGGTCATGATCTTTACCACGTCGCCCTTTTCAAACTGGCCTTTTATCTGGGTAATGCCCACGGGCAACAGGCTCAATGCCTTGCCGGAGCCGGATAGTGCCTCGTATGCCCCTTGATTGATATACACCTCGCTGCGGGCCAGGTTCTCGGCATTGGCCACCCAACGCTTGAGGTTGGAGGCCGACTTGTGCGGCGCGAACGTGGTGCCAAGCGGCTTGCCCGCCACAATGTCCAGTATTATGTTGTCCGTTTTGCCGTTGGCGATGTGTACCGTGGTGCCCACCTTGGCCAGTTTGTGGGCCATACGCGCCTTGGTGGTCATGCCGCCGCGGCCGAAGTTGGACCGCTCCGTGCCGATAAACGAAAAGTCATACTTCAATTCGTCGATGCGGCTAATAAGCTGCGAGGTAGGGTCCGATGGGTTGCCCGTGTACAGCCCGTCCACGCTGGTGAGCAGCATCAGCGCATCGGCGCCCACCATGGAAGCGATAAGCGCGCTCAGTTCGTCGTTGTCGGTAAACATCAGCTCCGTTACCGCTATCACGTCGTTTTCGTTCACCACGGGCACAATGTGGTTCTGCATGAGGTTGAACACGCAGTTCTTCATATTGAGGTAATGGCGGCGGTCGCGAAAGTCGCCTTTCGTTACCAATACCTGTGCGCACACAATGCCGTGCTGGCCAAAGAGATTGCTATACGTATTGATTAGCTTTATTTGCCCCACCGCAGCCAATTGTTGCCGCGCGGCCACGGCATCGGTTTTAGGCTTTATTTGCAATACGCCCCGCCCAGAGGCCACCGCGCCCGAAGACACCAGCACCACGCCGATGCCCTGTTTTATCAAAACGGCTATCTGGGCGGCCAAGTGCGCCATCCGCTCCTCATCGGGCAGGCCATCGGGTCGGGTAATAACGTTGGAGCCTACTTTAATAACTATTTTCTTAGGGGCCGCCATGGTATCGAATTAATTAAGGCTGCAAAAGTAATAGTTGTAGCTCATTTTCATGGAGCGAACTATTTACTGATGAACCGATAAACCAATTAACAATCAACCAAACTAAAAAGGTACATCATCGTCCTCGGTTGGGCGGTTCATCTTGCTTTGGCGCACGATGGCGTTGGACGGGTTAAAATCGTCGAAATCTGCCTCGTTCGGGCGAGGGATAGGGCCGCTGCCGATATCGCTGAAGTTTTCGTCCTCCAAGTCGGCAAACTTCGCAAACTTGCTGATGAACTTGGTGCGCACGGTCTCCAAGGCACCGTTACGGTGCTTGGCAATGATTACTTCACCAATGCCCTTGAGGCTCATGCCGTTTTCGTCGGTATCCATGCCGTAGTATTCCGGGCGGTACAGGAACACCACCAAGTCGGCATCCTGCTCGATGGCGCCCGATTCACGAAGGTCGCTCAGTTGCGGGCGTTTGTCGCCGCCACGGGTTTCCACGGCACGGCTCAACTGCGAAAGGGCGATAACAGGTATCTGCAATTCCTTCGCCAAAGCCTTTAGGCCGCGCGAAATGGAGCTGATTTCCTGTTCGCGGTTGCCGCCGCCTTTACCGTCGCCGCTGCCGCCCGTCATCAATTGCAGGTAATCCACGATAACCATTTGGATGTCGTGCTGCATTTTCAGGCGGCGGCATTTGGCCCGCAGTTCAAAGATGTTGATGGCCGGGGTATCGTCAATGAATATCGGTGCGTCGCTTAGCCCGTCAATTTTGTGCGTAAGCTGCTCCCATTCCCATTTCTCCAAGTTGCCGCGGCGCAGCTTGTCGCCCGGTATCTCGGCCTCGGCACTGATGAGCCTGTTTACCAACTGCAACGAGCTCATCTCCAACGAAAACAAGGCCACTGGTTTCTTAAAATCCACCGCGGCGTTTCGGGCAATGGCCAATACAAACGATGTTTTACCCATACCCGGGCGGGCCGCGGTAATAATCAAATCGCTCTTTTGCCAGCCGCCCGTAAGCCTATCAAGCGATGTAAAGCCAGTTGGTACGCCCGTGAGGCCGTCTTCTTGGTCTCGCAGTTCCTCTATTTGCTTGATGGCTTGGCTGAGGAGGCTGCTCATGCTGTCGTAGCTGCGGCTCAGGTTTTGCTCGGCCACGGAAAAGAGGTTTTGCTCCGCCTTGTCCAACAGTTCGAACACGTCGGTGGTGTCCTCGTAGCTATCCTTGATTATTTCGCTACTGATGCGTATCAGTTCGCGCTGTATGTGCTTTTGGCTGATGATGCGCGCGTGGTGCTCCACGTTGGCGGCACTGGCCACTTTGTTGGTAAGCTCGGTAATGTAGATGAGGCCCCCGGCTTCCTCCATCACGCCTTCCTTCTTCAGCTCCTCGCTCACGGTGAGCATATCGATGGGCTGCGAACGGCCAAAGAGGTTGAGGATGGCGCGGTAGATGTGTTGGTGGCTGGTAACGTAAAAGCTGTCCGGCTTTAGGATGTCGATTACCGTGCTCACGGCATCTTTTTCCAGCATCAGGGCACCCAGCACGGCCTCTTCCAAATCGCGGGCCTGCGGCGGCACTTTGCCGAGCTCGGGCGAAGCCTCGAAGTTTCGCCTGCGGTCAGTAAAAGTACCCCTCCGGGTGGAGTTTGATGTGTCGGCCATGGTATAGGTTTGTCAGGTGCTTTTGGAAAGGGCATCAAAGATACCGCTAACCGCCTTAACTAACCCAACGCCAACGGGATTAAATTAGTGCACCCGCATCTGTTAATTATGGAGGGTTGACAATCAACCGTCTTTGGTTTTTAAGGACCGGTTTGTCCACATTTTGCCCATTTAAACACAAAGGACACCCAAGAACTCACAAAGAGCACTGTTAAATTTAGTGTACTTAGTGAAAACCTCGGTGTCCTTATAGTGTTTAAGCCTACGCTGGCGGGCAATCAGCCGCCGGTTTTGCGGGGCATGTTCACTTTTGGCTTGGCTACGTTCATTTTCGGGGCGGCCTTCAGGGTATTTTGGGTGCCTTTGGCAGTGCCCTTTTTACTGCCTCCTTTTTTGTTGCCTTGGTTCTGGTTCGTGAGCGACATAGTTTTCTCTTTTTCTTTTATTACGTTAATGCTATGGATAAAATTATGCAAAAGGAAACAAATTTGCGGGGATTTGGTTGATGGTTTATCAGTTAGTCAGTTAATCGGTTTCAGTGTTTAATAGATAAGCTGATGGAAACCGGTTGTTGATTTTGAAAGTTATGTTACTGATTAACCAATCAACAGATCAACCAAACACCATGGAGACTTGGAAAAGCGTGATACACTATGTAGAAAAAGGCAATCCCGCGCCGCCGCGCAGGGTGGAGAAAACCGATGCGGAGTGGCGTGGACTACTTAGCGAGGAACAATACTACGTAACCCGCCAGCATGGCACGGAGCGGCCCGGCAGCGGGGAGTTCTGTTCGCGTTTCGAGCCTGGGTTGTATGCCTGTGCCTGTTGTGGCGAAGTGTTGTTTGATGCCAACGAAAAGTTTGAATCGGGCACGGGGTGGCCGAGTTTTACGCAACCGGTGAAGGAAAACGTGATAAAATACATCGGCGACCGCAGCTTCGGCATGTACCGTGTGGAAGTGCAATGCAGCGTGTGCGATGGCCACTTGGGCCACGTGTTTCCTGACGGGCCTGCGCCTACCGGGCTGCGGTATTGCATCAATTCGCTTTCGCTGCAAAAGGTGTAGCGGATAAATGGTCCGCCGTTAGCGCATGATGATAAAGTTGTCTTGGTTGTTGGTTATTTCGCCTTTGTGCTCGCGCAAATCGCCTTCTATGCCCACCGCCTCATAAAACTTAAAGCCTAGTGGCTTAAACATATTTACCAAGTCGGCTACCGAATACCCAAACTCTTCTAGCCACGAAGGGCTTATTTCGATAATGTAGGCAATGTTCGGATGGGTATTGATAAAATCCGTCATTCCTTTCAGCACGTTCATTTCCGCGCCTTCCACGTCTATTTTGCAAACTCCCCTCGCATTGGAAGGGATATCTGTCACCAGAGTGTCGAATCTTTCGGCTGGTACGTTTACCACTTCGCCGAAGTCGGCAGAAGAGCGCACACTGCTTTTTCCGCCTTCGTTTTCCACTTTAAGGTCGATAGTGCTGGTGCGGTCGAACAGCGCACAAGCATATAGCTCCGTATTTTTTATCCTGTTTACATCCACATGGCCTTTGAGGATGTCAAAAGCAATCGGGTTGGCCTCAAATGCCAACACCCTGCCCTTGGGCCCAACTTTGGCTGCGGCAAACAAAGTGTAAAAACCAATATTGGCACCAATATCGATAAACACATCTCCAGGTTGGATGTGCTTCTTTAAGAAACTCATAATGGCGTATTCGTAATAACGCTTGCTTACGTAGCTTACCCGTTGCCCCCAATAATTGAGGTTTAGCATCATGTAATAATCGGTTTCCTCTACTTTATAGGGCACCAGTCCCAGCCAGTCCCAGTTTTTCTCCGTTACGTGGTCGGTTGCCAATTCTTTTTTCAACCAATTGCGCAGCGTGGTTTTAGGAAACCGCTGCCTCATACTGCCAAATCTGGCAAAGCGATAGAGTTTGCAATAGAGGTCGTATTTCCAACGTGACGGTTCCATAAAAGTGTTTTGTGCCGTCAAATATAGATGGATTTTGCTTGGGTGGCAAACAATATGGTGGGCACTGCCCAGCCATATGCACATGTGTTGTTAGTATTCCGTTATAGCTATGGCAATTAATTTTAAGCGAAAGTGTAATTTTACGTTCGTATGAGAGTAGGTATCTTCTTTGGCGGCCCGTCCAGGGAGCGCGAAATATCTTTTGCGGGGGGCAGAACGGTTTACGACAACCTCAACAAGGCCCTGTTTGAGCCTGTGCCTATTTTCGTGGATAGCCTGAAGAACCTCATCGTGCTCGATTGGCAGTTTATCTACAAAGGCACCATCCGCGATTTTTATCCGCCCTTGGCCCACTTGCCCGAAAGTGCCAGCAATTTCCAGATTTATGTGGAGAGCCTCGCCAGCCTTGACGACGACGAACTAAAGCAGTTGATAGCCAAAGTGGGCAAGCTGGTATTGCCTTACGAGTTGCCCGCCTACATGGATTTCGCCTTCTTGGCACTGCACGGCACTTATGGCGAGGATGGGCAGATACAGGGCATTTTGGAATCGCTGAACATCCCTTATTCCGGTTCGGGCATTATGCCCTCTTCCATCGGCATGAACAAGGCTTTCCAAAAGAAGGCTTTGCAGCATACCACCTTGGCCACGCCAAAATTCCAGATTATCGGCAGAAACGAGTGGCTGCATAACCGCGACAAGCAAGCGCTTTTTGACCAAGTGCGCATCAGGGTAGGGGACAAGCTGGTGATAAAACCCGCCAACCAAGGCTCTTCAATCGGGGTATCCATCATTGCCGACGATAGTTTGGGGGCATTTGAAAGGGGTGTGGACAAGGCTTTCTTTATCCGCCATTTGGACCCGTTGGATTGGACGGACCTTGACCAAGAGGCCAAAGTGACCATCGTGCGCGATTTGACGGACATCCGCGAAGGGCTGGGCATGCCCATCTTTGCCGGGCATGCCGACAGCGATGGGGAGGTGGTGGTTTTTCACCCGGAAGAGTTGTTGAAATACATCGAAAACTATTTCGAGGAGAATAGAGAGCCGCTGCGCCTGATGGCCTTGGATGCCGAGAGCGAGGTGCTGGTGGAGGAATTTATAAGCGGCAAGGAGTTTTCCTGCATCGTTATCCGTAAAGAAGACGGTACCGCCGTGGCGTTGCCGCCTACGGAGATTGTGAAGGGTAAGGAAGTGTTCGATTACCGCTCTAAATACTTGGCGGGCCTATCGCGCAAGGTAACACCCATTGAGGTGGACGATGCCACCTTGGCCCGCATACGCAGGGAGTGCGTGGATTTGTTCGAGTATTTCGGCTTTCACGTATATGCCCGTATCGATGGCTTTATCAAGGAAGACGGCACCATTTTCCTCAACGATCCGAATACCACGTCCGGGATGTTGCCGTCGTCGTTCTTCTTCCACCAAGCGGCGGAAATCGGTTTGAACCCCTCGCAGTTCCTCACCTATATTATCCGCACTTCTTTACAGGAACGGCAACGCCAGCAGCCCATGAATTTGGACATTAAGCTCGCGCTCGACGAACTGGACAACGACCTGATATTGTTGAAAACACAAGCCGCTGAAAAGCTGCGCATCGGTGTGGTACTTGGTGGCTATTCGTCGGAAAGGCATATTTCGGTGGAGAGTGGTAGGAATATTTTCGAGAAGCTGTCTTCTTCTGAAAAGTATGAACCCATACCCATTTTCCTTACGGGTAACGAGGAGCATTTCGATATTTACCAAATACCGGTAAACATCATGCTCAAAGACAATGCGGACGACATCCGCGACAAGGTGATGCCCTACAAACGCCACCCGCTCATTGAGCAGATAAGGCAGGAATGCAGCACTGTTACCGAAAAGTATACCGATGATAGCATGACCTTCCAGCCGCGCCAGCTCACGTTTGACGAGCTGGCCGAACTGGTGGACGGGGTGTTTATCGCCCTGCACGGCCGCCCTGGGGAGGACGGTGCTCTGCAAGCTATTTTGGAACAGTACGGCATACCGTACAACGGCAGCGGCATACAATCCAGCAACACTACCATCAACAAATACGAAACCAACCAGTTTTTGAAACGCCAAGGTTTTCAAGTGGCCGACCAAGTGCTGGTGTTTAAGGAAGACTACGAGCGCAACCCGGACGTGGCCATCGCCAAACTGCTGGAAACGCTGCGATACCCGCTCATTGCCAAGCCAGTGGACGATGGGTGCAGCTCGGCGGTAAAGAAAATTAAGAACACAGAAGAACTCAAGGCTTTCTTTGCCCAGCTTTTCCGCGAAACGGATTCGTTGGAGCCGGAGTCGGCCCGGATATTGAAACTGAAGCCCAAAGAGGAATTTAGCCGCAAGGAAGTAGCCTTGATAGAGAGCTTTATAGATAGGCAAGGGGCCAAATACTTTTTGGAAGTAACGGGCGGCATGCTTACCCATTTTAATGACCAAGGCCAGCAGGAAGTAACCTACGAGGTGTTTGAGCCATCGGAAACCTTGGCAGGCGGCGAAGTGCTGTCGCTGGAGGAGAAATTTTTGGCAGGGGAGGGGCAAAACCTTACCCCGGCACGCTTTGGCCGCAACCGGCACGAGTATGAGGCCATATCCAAGCAAGTAAAGGAAGACTTGGGCAAAGCCGCCAAGCTATTGCAAGTAGAGGGCTATTGCCGTATTGATGCCTTTGTAAGGGTGGATGAAGAACTGAATGTTGAAACAATAATCATAGAGGTGAACTCGTTACCGGGTATGACGCCGGCAACCTGTATTTTCCACCAAGCGGCCATCAATGGCTACAAGCCTTATGATTTTATTGACCGTATTTTAGATTACAGCTTTAAAAAGAACCGGGTTGAAAGGCATAGTTAGTTTCGTTTTTAGTAGGGTGTTTGTAGTAAACATGGTTATCGCCACAATCGTGTTGATACTGCTGCTGTTTGTTACCGTTTCGTACCTGAAAAGCTACACCATGTTTGGCGAGAGCATTACCGTGCGCGACCTTTCCGGCATGACGGTGGACGAGGTGGAGGAAGTGTTGGGCTCTACCAAGCTCAAATACGTTATTTACGACTCTGTTTTTGTGCCGGGCAAAAAGCCTTTAACGGTAATAGACCAAGAACCGAAGCCGCTGAGCAAGGTAAAAGAAAACCGCACCATTTACATTACCATCAATGCGGCCAAGCCGCCTAAGGTATCCCTGCCCGACATTGTGGACAAGCCTTTCCGCGAGGCTACCCGCAAACTGGAAAATGCGGGAATACGCCTCGATAGCGTTATTTACAAACCTTCCGGCATCGACGGCAACTTTGTGATGGACGTATTATATGGCGGACAAAGCATAAATGCAGGGTTTAAACTGCAAATTGGCTCCAGGGTTGATTTGGTGGTAAGCAGTGGCCTTGGTGCACCTGTGGAGGTGCCTTGCCTTGTGGGGCTTACTTATGGGCAAGCGCAACTAAACCTTACCGACAAGTTTTTGGTAATTGGTGCCCTAGTATATGACGGAACGGTAACCGACACGGCCAATGCCGTTATAGTACGCCAAATACCGGCCTACCAGCCCGGTGTGATGCTGGATGCGGCTACCTCGATGGATTTGTTTTTCACCCAGTCGTTGCCAGAATCGGTGAGCAGTAGCAACCCGTGTGCCGGAGCCTCTCTTGGTAGCGATGCCGACGAAGGGGAATAGTATCGGATAACAGGAAGGCCCAAAGGTTTTCTTTTAAATAACAGATAATGCGAAAGCTATTTGCCATAATAACGCTACTGTCTGCTTGGTTGGGTGCCCATGCCCAAATTGAGCAAGTAGTCGATTTGAAATACCGTTTCACGCCCAAGGTAAAGTGGTCGCCCGAGTACAGCCAAAAGCAACGGCAAATGGATACCTTGGCATTGCCTTTTATCGACGATTTCTCTTACAAGTCGCAATGGCCGGATACTGCCTTATGGCAGAATAGGCAGGTATATATCAACAACGATTACCCCACTAACAAAATCAGCTACGGCGTGGCCACGTTCGATGGGGTTGATTCCGTGGGCAAGCCTTATCGGGTGGATGTAAACTTGCCCGTAGAGGGCGGGGCCGATACGCTTACCTCCAAACCAATCGATTTGAGTGCCCTACAAGTACTGGATTCGGTTTACCTAAGCTTTTCTTACGAGCCGATGGGGTTGGGTGATTATCCGGATAGGGGCGATTCGCTCATATTGGAGTTTAGCATTGATGATACCACCTGGTTGAACGTATGGTCGGTAGATGGTTCCAACACGCGGC
>CAYYZT010000001.1:32365-33420 GCA_964476015.1 uncultured Chitinophaga sp. | reverse complement strand
CAACCAATCCGCAGTTTACCCAAGTATTCATCTTGCTGGATAACCTTTTTTACTTCCGTAACGATTTCCGCTTCCGTTTTCGCAACCGTGCCACCATTACCGGCAACAACGACCACTGGCATTTGGACTATGTGTATCTAGATGCTAGCCGCAGCATACTGGATACCGTGCTGCGAGACGTATCGGTGCTGGAAGAGCCTACGGGCTTCTTGAAAAACTATACTATGATGCCTTGGCGGCAGTTTGACGGCCACGAGGCCAACGAGACATTGCCGAACGTAACGCTGTGCTATCGCAACAATTTCTCCGCCAACACCAGTATCGACTTTCGTTATCAAGCGTTTTCGCAAATAAACGGCGGTGCGCCTAGCCAGCTTTTCGCCAGCTCTATGTTCAATTATAACTCGCTGCCCCAATCAGATAGCTGTTTTACGTTTGCCGCCACCGACTATTTGACACCCCTTTCCGGCCTCTCGGCAGGGCCAAACGATAGCGTGCTTGTTAGCATCAAAACCTTTGTAAACAACGTTGCGGGCGACATTGCCATCAACAACGATACAGTAACCAACGATGTGCAGTTCTTCAACCTCCTAGCCTATGACGATGGCTCTGCCGAAAAGGGGTATGGCATTGCAGGTGCCACGGGCTTGAAGCGTTTTGCGATGGAGTTCACCCTTAACGAACCGGATACGCTCCGTGCCGTGCTGATGCATTTTACGCGCATCAACAACGATGTGAGCAACGAGCTGTTTTCATTTTTTATCTGGAAAGCCTTGGATGTAAACAATAACGGGGCTATTGAGGATACCCTTTACCATATTGATTTCCAACGCCCCACGTATGTGGATAGCCTCAACGGCTTCGCCACTTTCGCCCTGCCCGAGCCATTATTGATAAGCGGCACTTTTTATGTGGGCTGGCAGCAAATATCGGAGGCCAACCTGCAATTGGGCATGGATGTACAGCACGATGCCAGTAGCCATATGTACTACTTTGCCAACAATACGTGGTTCCGCTCGCAAATACAAGGCGCACCCATGATTAGGCCATTGTTG
>CAYYZT010000001.1:0-32355 GCA_964476015.1 uncultured Chitinophaga sp. | reverse complement strand
CCGCTAACGGGTATTGTAGAGCCTGTAAAGCGCAACAGCATTGCCAACGTAAAGGTGTACCCCAATCCGGCTACTGATAGGTTGTTTTTGGATTTGCCAGCCGATGGGCAAGAGTACACCGTGCGCGTAATCGATATTTCGGGCAGGCTGCTTTTGGAAGAAACCAATGTACGCAATGGTGTTGCCACCCAATTGTTGCAAGCGGGCATGTACATTGTGCAGGTAACCGATGCGAAGGGAGCGTTTGTGGGTTCGGCCCGTTTTATCAAAATGTAATGGAACGCATTATCCTGTTCGACGGCGTGTGCAACTTTTGCAATGCCTCGGTCAATTTCGTAATGGACCGGGATCCGAAGTTCCGTTTCAAATTTGCCGCCCTGCAATCCGATTTTGCCAAAGACAGGCTCACTAAGGCTGGGTTAAATGCCGAAGAGTACACTTCGGTGGTCTTAATCGAAGAGGATAAGATTTATACCCGCTCCACGGCCGCCTTGCGGATAGCCAAACAGATGGCTGGCCTATGGCCCATATTTTATGTATTTATCATCGTACCTCCTTTCTTACGCAACTGGATTTATGATTTGGTGGCCCGCAACCGCTACCGTTGGTTCGGCAAAATGGAAAACTGCCGACTACCCAGCCCCGAAGAGCGTGCTAGATTTATTAGATAGTTGTAATGGAAGCACTTAAAATCCTTGATATTGAGGAGTTTAAAAACGAAGGTGATGGTTGCTGAAAAAATACCCAAAAAATAATCGCTTTTTTCGTTCTAAAAGTTGGAAAATATTGGGAAAGCATCTACATTTGCTGTCCCAAACGCACAGTGCGGTTGACGTAAGGGGCGCTTAGCTCAGTTGGTTCAGAGCATCTGCCTTACAAGCAGAGGGTCGCAGGTTCGAATCCTGCAGCGCCCACAAGGGTTTCAGGCAACTGGAACCCTTTTTTATTTGTGTCTTGCAGAAAATTTGCAGAAAAAAATAAAGCTTTGAGTTTGTGTCAAACAACATTTTTAAACTAGTTGAAACGAGTTGGTGCTTGACGTGGGGGAAGCTTGCATACCATATCAAACAAACCTTTCATCTTGCTCGTATCTTTTTCCTCTAATAAAGCCCCGCTTTCGTTGAGGTAAGCTAGTAAATCTTCAAAAACATTTCTTACACTTTCCTTATTCATTTCTCCTTGCATGCCTAAATCTTCTCCGAAATCGATTACCACTACGTCACTTCCTCGAGAACGTAAATCTTTAAAAGCATCTATGGGCTTAAAACCTAAATGCGCTATAATCCCAGCATATAAGGCTAGCTGGCTAAGGATGCTTGAGAGGCCATTATTCTGAATTAAAATCTCCTGGAGATCAAAAGGGATGAACTCTTCTATAATTATACCTTTACCATAACCGAAAAGCTTAGGAGAAGAAATGTCGTAATTGTTCAACAAAGTTCGCTTATTAATCCAACTATTTAATATGTTGTCCAAAGTTCCCGTAGGTGAAAAAGCCACACAAGCCTTAATAATGCAATCCACGGATTTATTATCCTGACGGACATTAAATCTGTAAGTATAAACTTCACTTCCTGAGCGCTCCCAATCTATAGTTTGCGAAGTAACGTGTGCTTCTCCTCCATCTTCATTGATTATATCTAAATCAATTAATGCGGACCTAACATCTTTCTGTTCGGTTAAATTTAGAAGCTCTTTTTCTAGACTCCAACTTGTCATAGCAAAACGATTAGACTTGCAAGTAAAGGTAAAGAAATAACCTGCATGTTTGAATTTAACAACCAATACCGTTGGTTCATTGCCATCAATCTTAATGGTTCTCAAACAAAGTCTCAATATTATTTCTCCTTAACAGCGGGAATGAAAAGTTAAGATTCTTATCTTCGCTAACGCAAATAGATGGTATTTACCTAAAACTTTACAATGAAAGAAAAAATTTTAGACGCGTTAAAAGATTTCAATAAGAACCAAGAACTTAGGAAAGTAGTGTATGAATCTGCAACTGAACTAACGGGAAGAAACCAATTCTTGTTTTTTATCAAACCAGAACTAACAATAGAAAATCAAGGAATTAACTTTAAAGGAATATTAGAGGAAATTCTTGGAAAAGTTAGTGAAGCTGGTTTGCAAATTCAGTCTGTGAATATTCTCTCTGCACAGTATTTGGAAAAATACAATATTATTGCCCAGCATTATGGCGTAATCAACAAAATTGCAAGCAGTGGACCACAGGCCATTTCTGAACAAGCAAAAGAAAAGTTCAGAGAAATTTATGGTAAGGATATTAATGAAACCAAATGCGTTGGAGGGATTGAGTTCTTGTCGGAGAATAAAGAGCTGAACGCATTTTCTTTAGACTATATATGGCAAAATCTGAGTAATGTTAAACTAGGAGGAGGAACATATTGTGAACTAATAAAGATTGACGGGATAGAAAGTTATGTACTCAATGGATTCCATCCACGACAATTAAAACATTTCATAGAAAAGGGTAGGTCTATTATTACCTTTACTCTAATTGGAGACACCACTTGGAAATTTGCTAGGCAAAATTTAATTGGAGCAACCAACCCTGCAAAAGCAAACGTTGGAAGTATCAGACGATTTTTGTTTGATAATAAGGATATTCTTGGGCTTAATGAAATTTCACAAGGTATGAATGGGGTCCATCTATCCGCTGGTCCGATTGAAGCACTAGTTGAATTGCAAAGGTATAATTCAAATTTTTCCGTATCCAATGGAGTCCTTGAATCTGAAAGTTTTCAGTTTGGGAAAGCATTATCTAAGCAGTTTCAAAAAGATTTTGAGTTAATCACCAATAATGCTACTATTACGCATGAGGGAAAGGAAATTTCAATCTTTGATTTGACAGAGGAAATGGATTCCGACCAAGCTCTTGAAGTGTTAAAAGGCTACTTTAATTAGATATGATGCAGCATCCTAATTTGACAATTACTTTTTTAATAGAGTACGATAGCAAATTCCTGTTAATTGCAAGAGGCTCTGATGAAGAGAATTTTCCCTCTATGTGGGCATTTCCTGGTGGAAAAGTTGAACTAGGGGAAACAGTTATCGATACTATCAGAAGGGAGGTAAAGGAGGAGACTGGATTAGAAATATTAGATGAAACCGTATTACTTGATACATACACATTTAAAACTACAGTAGGTCTTGCCTTTTTAGTAAGAGCTAAACATGAAAACTTAAATCTTTCAAACGAAATAGCAGATTATGCTTGGGTAAAGGATATAAAAGAGCTAGAGCATCTGAAATGTATTCCTGGAATTCATAATCACCTTGTTAGGGCCAAACTCGCTATTATAAAAGGATATTTTGAATCTATGGAAGAGCTTAATTTAACCAAAGAGAAATATTTGAATCTATGATTAAAAAAGTTCCCTCCGATTCAGATTTCAATTTGATTGAAATAGATAAAATTAATTTGTATTGTTATGAAAACATAGCCTTTGAGTATGATAGTGAGTTACATCAAACATGTAGAGATTTTGATGAAGCTGGTAAAGTGGGGTTAAAATCACTTTCAAAACTAGAATGTTTTCAAAATCTTTCCAGCTTCAAATATCTTGATATAGGAGTTGGGACTGGTTCTAGTCTAGAAGTATTATTACCTTGGCTTTCTAAGTCAAATGCACACATAACGGTTTTGGATATATCACCAAAAATGATTGATGTTTGCAAAAAAAAATTTGATTCAAAAATTCATAGATATGAAATATCTTCTATATTTGACTTTGATAGTAAAGGGAAATTCGATCTTATAGTTAGTACATTATGCGATCCATTTTTAACCACACAATTTTTGAAAAAGGTTAGAAATTTATTAAGTCATGATGGTGTGTTATTCCTTACTTTGCCAACAAGAACATGGGCTGAGAAAATAAGAAAAGATTCTCTAGATTCTACAAAGACTATCTTTCACAATAAAGATAGGCATCAGTTTGAAGGTTATTCATTTTGTTGGAGTAAAAGTGTATTAATCGCTTACATGGAACAACAAGGATTTTATGTTTATGATACAAAAGTGATTACAATTGGTCTTGTTGAGAAAAAAAAGAATACTTTAAGTAAGCTGAATATGCAGTTGGGCGCAATGAATCCGCGCGAACCTTTATTGTTAAATATAATTGCAAGTACCCAAAAGGAACCACATTGAGATTAACCCTTGAAATAGTAAATGCTAATAAACATTCATATCCGGTAATAACGGTAAGAAAACTTTATTGCGTTGTCTTTTGGGAAAACGATTTAAAAACGCTGTACATATATAATGCAATTGTTGTTGGGGCAAGAGATAAGCAGGATAGTAGAAAAAAAGTTAAATTAAAACAAGATTATAGCATACAAATAAAAACGAAGCTTGAAAGCGATAAAAAATATGATTTTAAGCATTTCAACAAAAACTCTACCTTTAAGAACGAGATAGTTCCTTGGAAAGCTGTTTGGGGAGAGAAAACCGATGTGCTCAATAATAGCAATGAGTTTCGTGCAGCATATATTGATGTCTTTCAGAAAGAATATACTGAGGACGTAATTGTAAGCAGCAACTATTTGCTAGTACAAGACATATCAGATGCTACTCAAGCACCTACAATTGCCAAAATAATAGATGCAAGAGATATCAGTAAGAATGACTCATCTCTTGAATATCGCGTACAACCCGAGGATAATAATTTATTGGATTCAATTGAATTGATAAACTTTTCAGTAGTAGAGGTTAAAGCAAAGGAAAAATTTGATAAACTTGAATTTGCTATTGCTTTTGATGATTTCTCCTGCTTGGAATGCTTGGATAATTCCATTTACTTTATAATGCCTTATTCCTATACCGCAAAAAATATGTATGCAGAGATTTCTAAGGACGATAATGCTAAAGAGTCATTTAAGGATAATCCTTTTCAATCGTTAGAAACTAATAGTGCAAAGTATATTAAAGAATGGATTGAAAAAGGAATTGAAGAACGTCACTACTACAGACCAGAGGATGGGAAATTTAAATTAGTAAAATTGGAAGATAAAGTTAAGGATCTAAAGTTTCACTTTGGGATCCAAAATGAAATCCATCCAATAGTCAATAATGTTTTGTTCGCATTTCTTTTATCGATGTTTTTTGCTTACGGCTTAGATGCCACAAGGTTAAGCACTATTAAAGAAGCATTTCCAATTAATACTATAATTCTGCCAGAAATTCATTTTATAGCCATATTTATTACTTTATCATTAACTCTATTTTATAAAGTAAGTCTAGGAGCCATAAAAGAAAATCCTTATGCTAGATTAACTAGATTGGGAGGTTTAGTTTTCTCTCTTTTGTGGTTTATTATTGTTTATTTTATTTTTCCAATAAGCAGCAAACATATATTTTTGTTGTTTGAAGCCTTTAACGTTATTTATGTATTAAATGCCTTGGCCTTGTTTTTCAATCTAGTTGCTTCAATACTTCTTTATAAAATTCACAAGGAACAAATGAATACTTCATTTTTTACTTCGATAAAAAGAATATTATCAAAATAATATGTTTATAACATATATTTTATGATTATGTAATCATAATTATGATAATACAATTTTACAATTTGTGTGCTATAGTATTATTAGGTAACTGTCCGGGACACACAAGCCAAACGGGCGGCTTGTATTACAGCCATTATGCTATTTGAAACTGCACTGGCACGCTATATTACTATTAAGCGTGCCGAAAATCTGGCAGAAAAAACCTGCTATACCTATGAGCGCGATGTGCGCCAATTCTTTCAGCACCTAAAAAAGGAAGACCTGAAAGATGCAACCAATGATGACATAGATGATTATCTAATCGCTATTGCTGAAACCCACAGCCCAAAGACGAGGCAAAACAAAGCACACAGCTTGCGCGGGTTCTTCAAGTATTGGTATGCGAAAAGGGAAACGGAAGTCGCTTACGAGCTTATAAACGGCCCACGGAAGATTGCCGAAAAGCAGCCCAACGTAATCACTCCTGAAATGTTCGATCTGATAGACGATTACTTAAGTGAGGACAATTACTACCAACTCACGCAAAAGGTAATTTTCAATTTGCTTTGGAATACTGGCATGCGTATAGGGGAATCGCTCGCTACCAATATTACGGATATAAACCTGAAAGAACGGCACATGCTCATCAGGTCGCTTAAGAGCAAACGACTACGTATTGTGGTTTGGAATGAGGCATGCCACAAGCTACTGATAAAATACCTCGGTATCAGAGTATGTTTAAATCAAGCTCCTGAACTTTTCCAAACACCGCAGGGAATTAAGAACGGTAAGCGTACCCGGCTTACAAGCCGCACGGTGCAGCGATGGTGCAAGGAAATTGGTAATGAGTTGGGCGTAAAAATGAACCCTCATAGCTTCAGGCACGGGCGCGGCCACTACATCCTTGCACATGGCGGCACAAGGGAAAATATACAGATTGCCCTTGGCCATGTTTCCATGGAATCCACGCACCATTACACCAGGCTTAACCCACAGGAGCAGTTACGTCTGCAGCAGGCATTTCTACCAGAAAACCGAAGATTAAAAAAGATTAAATCCAGTTATTACGAAATCCACAGGCAAGGCTTGCAATGAAAACCTTTACGGTTATACTATGCGGGTCTGAAAGGCGGCTTAAATTAAAAGCCCATTAATCTCGGACAGTTACCATGCAGTTGCTGAGTTATGGGCCTTATAAGCCCATTTGAAAACCATACCAAATGTCGCAAAAGATATACCTAGTGCGATGGTGTCGCTTTTCTACCCGCAATTGCAATCATGTATTGTCGAAATACATAGTCGTCGCCTTTCAGACCGTATTAACCGTAATTAAAAAAGCATAAAATATGCAGCTATTCAACGTACTTAGTAAACAGGAGTTCAATCATGATGGCCGGGTAAAGAAACTATTTCACAAAATAGGGATCATTAAAATCAAAGAGGGCGGAAAGATGTATTTACAACTATTCCAAAACCCAAACATCAGCTATTTGGTAGTTGAGCCAAAGGAAGTTGTGCCCAAATCATTACTTAATAATTAGTAAAAATTTACATTAGCCCGAATTCTTGAAGTCTTTCACTTACTGTTTTAGGCATTTCATTCGTAACCTCTATTTCAGTTGCAATCTTCTTTGGATTAATCCACCTTTCATTTACAATAAAAATCTCCCCGGTCTTTGGCAATAAGTCGCCTGTATGTAGGAAATGGCCCTGAGGAGTTTCATTGTAATTTAAGGGGAACTGAATTACTGTAGTTTCAGTAAAATGCTTATCAATAATAGTTAAATGGATATAGCGGTTAAAAGCATATCTTATTCTCGCTGTTATCTCAATATCGTTGTTAATTGTAGCAATTAGGTTGTCAGAGATATTTAACGTTAGTGCGTAGTATTTCCGACTTGTGTCAAAAGTCAATAAGTAATAAGATCCAGGCTTCAGCTTAAGAGCATCTTTGACGTGAGTTATTTCTGAAATTCTTGTTAAGGTAGGGACGGTTTTATCTGTAATCCTTATCTGAGGCTGTAGAAGAGCGAGAATTTTTGAAATTTCCTCATCGGGAGTAAAACGATTTCCTATTGTTTCTTTATAAGCTACCAACTCGGCGTCATTGGAGAAATTTAAACGTTTTGCAATCGAAAGTCCGACTACAAGCCTGTTACCTCGAGATGTGCCTTGGTAAGTTCCTCGTATTACGCTAATCAATGAAAAATCAGGATATTCACCATTGTTAAGTTCAAACTGATGCCGTTGTACTATTCTTTTGTTTTCTAAGCGATAATTAAAGTTTAAGATGCAGCAATCACCATCGAAAACGGGTTTGCTCACCGATTCAATTCGGTTCAACTCCCCATTCGCAGAATCTTTTAGATTCCTCAGTATGTACAAATTGACTTCTTTTAACTTGGAGTCATGCTTATACGATACAAATTCATACCACTTTGGACGTATATGCGGCGGTTCAATTGAATAAATGCAGCCTTCATAAAGTGTGCTAACCAATTCCAGTGCATTCTCATTCCAAAGCTGCAACTGCTTTTGAACAATTGATTGCTGAAAATTTTGCTTTACCCATTGTTGTAGTGTATCACCCATTGGGACTAAATACTCCAATAGCATTACATACCTTTTTTCAAGCAGTACTATGGTAGGATCTTTGGGGTCATACTCTAACTCATAATATTTGCGAAAATTAGGATACCTAGACAGTGTCGTTCCATTGCTTTTTTCGATGTCCCATGCCCAGTATCGGATTAATTCCTTATAGCCGTGACTTGCATCCTTTGCAAATAAAATATTGGTTTTTCCTGAAGGAGCCTCGACGTTATTGGCACTTGCATAACTAGTCAATACTGGCAAAAGCCTATTAACTAATTCATCAAAAACTTCCTTGCATAGTTGTACCAACTCTTTGCTTTCTAAAACAGTAAGTGACATTAGTAATTAAATTAGGTAGGTGTTTTTGCAAACATACATACAAAAATCTTCCAAGTATTGTTTTTCGGGAAATTACTTAGGAATTACTTGAAAAGCATTAAAACTTCCTTTGGTAATTCTCCAACAATTACCACTTAAATGCATACAATTACTGGGTTGAAATTTAGAAATAAGTAACCTATATAATTTTTATACACTTGATTAACAGCCTAATATATTTGCATTGTTAACCCGCCTCAGACTGTGGTCATATAAAAAAAGCCGCAGACAGGATTAAGAATTTTCTCAGGATTCTCCCATCTGCGGCCCAACACAATTTATTATGACTGTTTCCCTAAGAAAACAGGATGTCTCCAACTGGAGTATTGATTCCGCAATGCGGAATACCTGTAAAAGTGCTGTAACAAAGCGTAGAAATGGCGTAGATAACGCAACGCTTAACTTATCGAATACTATAGCACATATTGCAAATAATTGCAAGTCAACGGTGTGTGCTAGTACCTTGCCATATACTATGGCATATATCGCTATCCTTTTAGCTGCCTCCACGCTACATATCCCCAGTACGCTGGTTATCTGCACAAGCCGAGCACAATTAGCCTCACTTACCGAGCAAGTATCTTATTGGCTCTATCTCATCATTACCGTTCCCTCTGTTCAAACTGGAAAACGCTAAGGCAAAGCCTAGCAGCCAATATCATTCATTACTAGAATAATGTGCCATGGAACCCAAGCCCATAACAACACCTGAAAAATTGCAGGAAGAACTACACCATTCTTCTGCACAAAACCTACCTGCTCCTGATGCAACGGAAACAGCAGCCAGCTTTTATGAGCAGCACGGATACTACCCAAGCGACCAAAGACATATAAAGCTTGGCGGCCTTCTCAAAAAACACTTCTGCGATGACAGCGACGTAGCGCCTAAATAATTATTACAAATCAGTTAACCAAAACTCAGTACAATGAAAACAAGAACATCAAAGAAAATCGGCAAAGAAGAAAAAGAAGCTTCTTTCAATGCCGAAATCGCTACCGAACAAAATCGGTTCCTAAGCGATGTGAGCCTAACCGCTCAACAGAAAGGTTTATCCACGGCACCATTAATGGAACAGGCCGATGCCTATTTCAGTGAGCTGAAAGCTAGGGTCAAACTTTGGCTCGGTACCCATATAACCGAATTCCGTGCGTTAGTGGAGCAGTTCAGGATGGAAGACTTGCGCCATGCATTTCATGAACGGTATGAGAAAATTCAACAGGAGCTTAAGCCGTTGCTTATTGATGTTAAGCGCATCAAGCTAGATTACCCGTGGAACCAGCGCAACAAATGGATAGCGGCTATCTGTGTGATCTGTGCCACTGACGCGCTACTGAACTTCCGTTCTTTCCAGGTTGTGGTGTCGAACTTGTTTTTTGCGATCATTGTCGCCGTTGTTACCGTTGCCGCGTTGGCCCTTGGTGCGCATATCATTGGCAAAAAAGTACGGGAAGCAACTACAAACCGTAAAAAATGGATATGGCTTTTGGCCGGAATCCTTGGCGGTGCCGTGTTCTTCTTTGTACTCGGCCTATTTAGGCTGGCGTTCTATGGAGCCGAGGGCGGCGTTGTAGCCAACCCATTCCTGTGGGCTATTTGGAACAGTTTCTTCTTTGCCCTTGCCATATACATTTCGGCAACTTATCTGCCCACCCAACGCCAGATTGACGAAAAGCTGCGCCGTGACAATATCCAAAAGGAGATTGACAGACTGAATAAGGAGGCCCAGAAACTGCAACAGGATATGCAAAAAGCGGAAAAGGAATATTCCGAAATCGTTGACGATCTGGAAGACATCAACAAATACCAAAACGATAAGCTGACCCAATTAGATGCACAGCGTGACCTGATGAAGCGTACCCTGTTAAGTGAGTTTCACCTGAAAGGGGGCAAATCGTCAACCGAAATGGAGACTATTTAACCATTAACCAAAACCATAGACCATGAGAAAACTAGCATTAACCCTGATTATACTCGCTGCGGCTTGCCTTATATGGGCAAGCTGCAACACCATCCCGCCAAGCCATAGCCTTGTGTATATGGTTGACTTGACCGAGGAGTACTATAGGCCGACAACCTTTGAACTGTTGCAATCCCTCAGTATTACGATACAAGATGGTAATGCGAGGGAGGAAATCACCATACGGCCAATAACAGAGCTGACGTTTAATCAAGCCCATGCATTTATATTGCCGGCTTTGCAAAACGAGCTGCTGGGTAATGAACTGGATAGAAACAGGGAACTGAAACGTTATTACTCCAACATCCAAACAACTTTGGACACCTTGTCCATGCAAGCCGCAAAGCGGGAGCGTTCGGTTATCTATGAACCGATGATGCAAGAGCTTACACGTTTGGCCAACTCCAAAGCGGAACACAAAACACTCTCGCTCCAAAGCGACCTAATGGAATTGAGCGGTCTTGCCAACTTCTACAAATCACAAACGCTTCAGCAATTGCGGGACAAGCCCGAATTGTTAAGGGAGGTGTTCGAAGCGAAATACCCGCTTCCAAACCTTAACGGCATTACAGTGTATCTTATCCATCAGCCCGTATCTCCCGAGGACAACGATCGCTACAGTATCATATCTGCCTTCTACAAAGGGATACTCGAAGAACATGGGGCCACGGTACATATTTCCGCCAATCTCTCCATCGCGCAAACATTGATGCCATGGAAGCCCTAAAACTGTTCGGCCGCTTCATTTGGAAGATACTCAAGCTAACAGCCTATCTATTCCTTTTGGGGTTCTATGCTGCCTGCCGGTTATTTGCCGTGGTGCTCGAAGCGGCAAGCAGCTTTATCAAAGCCATCCTTAACACCCGTGTACTGCCATGACTGCGCTCATTGACGTTCTTGTTGGGATAATAGAAGCGATTTTCACCCTTATTGTTGACGTTGCCAAGTTGTTTTATGCGACTTGGCAACCGCCCGAGGGCTACCAAGCTACCTTTACCAAACCTGACAGCATCTTAAAAAGAAAAGACAAAGGGTTTAGCGTAGGTGGCGCATACACGCTGTCCACCCGTGATAGTTTTTCGCATCTGTTGGTAGCTGCAAATTCCGGTTTAGGCAAGAGTACTGCTGTAGCGAGCAATTCACTGTTTTCGCTCTGCAACAACGGCAATCCGGTGGTACTCGACCCGAGCAAGGAATTGTACAACCTGACCAGCGGGTATTACAGGGATAATGGGTACGAAATCGTGGTTATCAATTTCAGCGACCGAACGGGCGAGGAAAGCGATGGCTGGAATACCTTTCCTAAGGATGCCGTTGATTTGGCAAAGTTTATTACCACCTTAATGATTTTGACTTTGGGAAGTGAGTCTCGCGACCCGTATTGGAGTCTTCAAGGAGGAGCACTATTAATTATTCTTGGCAAAACCCTGTACAAAATGGAGCCACAATATCGCAACATGGCAAACCTCTTGCACCTCGTTACCACGTTTGCCGGACAGCCTGACCTAGTGGACAAATACATGAGCACCCACGCCGATGCCGAAACGTGGAGTGAATATTTGGCCTTTAACCGCAACAGCGACAATACCCGTGCCTCCATTATCTCCACGGCAAAAGCCGCGCTGATCGTATTTGCCGAAGACCATATCAAGCACATTACTGCCACCGATACGTTCGATTTTGCTTCACTTCGTAAACAACGCACTATAGTTTATCTACAGACCACTGCTTCCGAGTTAATACACTACAAACTGCTTGTTTCGCTCTTTTTTGAGGCATTGATAGGAGAAATACTGAAAGAGTTGCCCGACGAGGGCGATGAAAACATCTTCTTGATGCTCGACGAAGCGGGCATATACAAGATCAACTCCTTGCCGTTGGCGGTAACGCAAGCCCGCAAATTCCGCTGTGGCATCGCCCTCCTTGTCCAGAACGAATTGCAGTTGTACGACCTCTATAATAAGGAACAGGCCGCTACTATCATATCCAACTGCAATAGCAAGCTCTACCTAACCAACCAGCCGCTTGAAACAGCACAAAGGATCGAGGCGATGGCAGGTAAGCGCGAATACAAAGACGAAAAGGAAATTACCCGCATCAAGCCGTTGATTACTGCGGATGAATTACGAAGCATGCCGTCTGACCAGGCAATTTTGATACATGGCCACCACCGTCCTGCTATCGTTCCGCTCAAACCTTATTATAAGCATAAGGAGTATAAGCGGTACGCAAGCATACCACCCGTGCCATCCGAACGAAAACTACCCATCGGGGAAGTGCCGTTACTCGACCTCAAGAACATATCAGCTACGCAAGATACCGACCTATGAATGCATCGGACGACCAAAAGCGCAAGTGGCGTGAGGACAAACAACGATACCGAACAGGCCGTCGGGAGGTGCATTTATCGTTCTCGTTAGAAGAAGCTCGAAAGCTGGATGCCAAAGCCAAAGAGCACAAAAAGCAATTGCCGGAATACATCAAACATTTACTAACGCATAATGACAAAACCCCATCATCGTTAACGCTCTCGGACGATGCAGCGCAAGCTTTGGTGCTTGGTATACGGCGTATCGGCACGAACATTAACCAATGTGTGAGGCACATCAATGCCAGCGGTACAATAACGCACCATGACCTTGGGTACTTAAGAAACCAGTTAAACCTATTGGAGGCACTTGTAGCTGACTCGGTGGTATCGCACCAAACCATCGAACCGTTGCTGCGGTCTTACCTAATGCGATTCCCCAATAGGCAAACACACCTCATACGGCTAATCGAAACCCACCATGATTATAAAACTGATACCCGTTAAAAGACTGTCGTCGCTAGGTTCTATTATTGATTACATAGCGACCGATAAAGGGCATATTGAGGATTATAGAAAAGTGGGATACTTCAACAACGTGCGAGAAATAGAGCTGGACAAACTGACAAACGAGTTTAAAGAAAACTATACACAGTTTGGCAAAAAACGCTCCAATGGCAATATAGCTATGCACGTTATCTTGAGCGTATCACCATTGGATAGGGGGCGCATGAACTTGGCCACGATGGATAGCATTATCAGAGAGTACCTCGATAAAGCATATCCCAATGCACTTGCATTCGGTGCCACCCATCATACGCAAAACCATTGGCATGCGCATCTGTTGGTGAGCGCAAACGAAGTGAGAAGCCACAAGTCCACGAGGCTTGATAAGGCCACGTTAAGATCCATTCATGAGCACATGCTCGGGTATGTCCGCACCCAGCATAAGGAATTAGCTACCAACATTGACCTCGCAAACTGGGGCAAGAAAAACCATAGCGAAAGGGAATATTATAAGCGCAAGCGGAATCCAACCATAACCTTAACAAAAGATGAACTAGCGCAAAAAGTGCAACAGCTATTCCGTTCTGCCGAATCGTCCAAGGACTTTTATCGAAAATTGGCGCAAGCCAAGCTTGAGACCTACGACCACAACGGTCAGCCGTTCGGCATCCGCTGGGGCGAGGAAAACAAGAAGCTGCGGTTTGCACGGCTCGGGATAAGTCAAGAACAGATACAGCTATTAGACAAACAGAACGACCGGCTAAATCAGTTAGAAATAATGAGACAACAAAAACAAGGACTTAACAAGGAACGAGATAGATAAATTTATTGGATTGATATTCAATTAATTATAATTTTCTCCTTAAAAAACAGTACTCCAAATCTATTTTTTCTCAAGGGCTAGATATTTATAATAAAGTAACAAACAATGACAACTTTATTATTTTATCTGAGCTGGGTTATTAGTAATCCTTGGACTGTATGGGCAGCAAAATTATTTATAAACACAATTTTGGGTTACCTTATTAGATGGGCCATAACCCAGTTTTTAAAATGGTGCAAAAATCGTAAATCTAAGTGATAAAGGGTGCAGGTACTCCTGCCAAGATCGCTTTCGGTGTCTCAATGAAATTGTAAGACTGTCCGAAAGCTATCTTGCCCCGCAAAGCGGGTAAATATTATTATAAAAACATGTCAGTTTTTTTCTAAAACCTCTGACCACTACCTTACCATTATTTTTCTTTTGGAATGACATGAATAATATCCGTATTGCCCAAATTAATGGGGGTAAGATAAGAACGGAAATAAACCACTGCCAGTAATTATAGAACACATTTTTTGCAACATAAGCCGCGGATGACTTAACAAATATTGATTTTGTAAAAATGGGTATGTCTTTATAACCTGATTGCAATTCGCCTTTATACTTTATTGTTACGCGTATACTTATCTCATTTTCACCGTCTTTTAACGCGCGAATATTCCAATTCCAAATCGAGTTAGTCCTGTCACTAAGAACTTGTTCCTCTGTGCTCAGAGGAACTATACTAAAACGCTCATTAGTAGGATCAACCAAGTGTGCTTTCACTACATCAGATGCATAAATATGTTCAATTTTGAAAACAATATTGCTATCCAAACTCTTGAGTAAAATACTATCATTTAAAGACTGTGCTATACTAACGGTGGCTTTATAATTTTCGCCTAGCTCCATAGTGTCAGGTATGCTGTAAGCAATTTTTCCAGCAACAAGCTTAGTATTTGCAATCTGAAAATTGGCATGATTACTAGCGTTATTATCAAAGAACAACGATGCGCAAAACGTTAATACATTACATACACATATGCCTAAAGTTGTAATCATTACTGAATAAGGCCAATGACTTCTTCCTGAGTCTTTTTTATTATTTCTTATCCAATAGATGAATAAAGAAGTTTGCAGAAGAGTCACAGCGCAAATAGTAAAAATAAATATCCAATCCATAGCACTATTCACTTAATTATGGAATTTAGGCGGCAAATAAATATAATAGAATATTTTACAATAAAAGTTTCAGAATAATTGCAAACAGGCTGAAAATTTTATCGAACCCCTAACGTGACTTGTTCAAACAACTCCACAGGTTCAATCTCCAACGCCCGGCAAAGCCTAAACACGGTACTCAAGGTGGGATTAATACGCACGGTTTCTATCCGTGCGATTTGGCTTAGGGTCAAGCCGGATTTATTGGAAAGCTCCTCTTGGGTTACACCTTTACTTTTCCTTACAGTCTTCAAGGTCTCGGCAAACAAGCGCAGACCCTCCTCATCAAAAATTAGCTTCCTGTTTTCCACACAGGAAAATTGAGCAAAAAAGAATTTGAATATTATAGCACAAGTGCTATATTTACCTTTCGTATTTTGATTTCAATTCTTCAACTAAACCCGTTACCATGAAACCTATTGTTATTCTAAGCCTCGGACTATTAATTGGTCTGGCCTCGTCATGTTCTAAAAGCAATACTTGTTACCATTGTGATTTCCCATATGGGGACTGGGAAGTATTCTGCGAAGATCAGTATAGTAAAAAAGAGTTTAAGAGGCTGGTCAAAAGCTATCGAAACATGGGTGCGGTATGCACTGAAACTACTAATTAACTGCAAAAAAACAAGCCTTTTACTATAACCAAAACGCCCTCCATCATGAAAGCTGTAATAATGTTATTGTGCGTCGCATTACTTACGTTGTCCTTTGGAGATGCTCGTGTCCAAAAGCATTTCTATCAAAATGGCAAGAAATTGTTTGTCTTTAGGGAAGATGGTGTTTGGCTCAATTATCATAGTGCTCACAACTATGGCGAGTTCCCACCCAACAACCACGGGATTTGGGAAAAAGGCAATGGTACAATCAAGCTTTGGTCAAAGCCCAAAATCTATCCCGAGGCATATTTAACTGAAATGGCTGCACTTACAGCAGAGCAAGAACAAGCTTTATCAGGCTTTATACAAAAATGGAAAGCGGAGATGGAGATTACTGTATCGGAGTATGATGCCATGATGGTGCTGCAAAGAAGATACATGGAGCGGTTTTGCGCCATAATAGCCCAGTATCATGAAGAGTTAAAAGGCGACGTAACAGATTCCATCGAGGTGACAGGGGGTACCATTATTCTCAACGACAAAATATACACCTATATATCCGAAAGAGACTTTCTAAACCTAAAACTGAGGCATCCGAAAGTAAAAAATTAACCTCACTCTAAAACTGCCTTATGAGCTACCAACTTCGTATTTCAGTCTACAAAACCACTTCGGTGCTTCTCCTCATATTGAGCACCATTCTTTTGACTTCATGTTCCGATGAGCTAACGCGTTCGAAAGCAGAGCAAATAATCATAAAAGATCAAGGATACCCGCGTAACCGCACTTATAAGTTCTTTGTTGATAGTCCCTTTGAGACAAGCGTTTATCACAAGCTACAGGATAAGGGGATACTTACATATACGCTTTATGGAAATAGCATGAATAGAGGGGTTAGCATTGATTTCACTGAAGAGGGGAAACAGTATGTGCTATCAGAGCCTTATATTGATAGAACGGCAAAAGTTGTCGATGTTGTTTCCGGTGTCGAATCATTCATTGAAATAACGGGTGTAAAACCCATAAATGAGAATGAAATGTTGGTGGAATACACCGTCGTATTCGATAGCGTTAGTCCCTTTGGTGAAGTGAAAAGAATAGTGCCAGAGACATTTACTGTTGATGCAACCTTTAACAAGTATGATGATGGATGGCGTATTTCAAAGATTGTCGAAAAAAAGAAAAGGTATTAAATGGTTGGCTTTAACGAAAGGGTTGTCAAAACTGATGTCTTGCTTTAGCAAGGCTGAATTTTGTAAAACTCTTTCAAGCGCCAGCGAACGGGTCTTGGATTTTCTTGCAAAGAGAACTCCAAGTCTCGTGAGCGTGGCCCGGCGATTTCAAGATTAGCTGTAATTTTTAGCCTCCCGTGCGGAGACCGGAGCGTTCTAGGTTAGCCTTTTTCCTAGAGCGCTCTTTTATTGGGAGAAGGCCCCCGTCGTTCTTTTTGCTTCTTTTTCTGGCGGCGTTACCCAGAAAAAGAAGGGCGCGCACCAAAACGCCATGCCCTCGGTTCAAGGACATGGCGCTGGATAGGGCGATACTGTATTACCTAAACCTCAAAAGATAATCCGCAGCCCTTCCCGCTGCCCAAGCTGCGGAAAGGAAAGCGGTTTTGTTCTCCTTTAACAGTTCGTAGTAATGCGAAAGGTACACGGCAGAGTTTTGGGAAAGCTCGGCTGTTTGGTAGCCCAGTTCCTGCGAAAGGAACACGCTTGCCAGTTCCGCCACCAATTCCTCGTAGGCATATTGGCTTGGCTTTTTACGAAGGGTAAGGTTTAAACCACGGTTAAGCCTTGAGGCATGGCCCGTCCAATGCGAAAGCTCATGGAACAAGGTAGAATAATAACCGTCCGAACCTTGGAACTGCTCCAATAGTGGCATCACAATCTTGTCCATTGTTACGTTGTAATATGCCCTGTCCTGGGCAATGTGCTCGATGCTTGCGCCCGCGTTACGAACCATCTGCTCCAGTTCCTCCACGGTCGCAAATTTCACGGTCGGCTTTTCCTGTTCGGTGGGTGCTATGTTCAGCCCTTCCACCTGTGCGAAGTTGAACACCACATAATACCTCAAAAGGCTCTTGGTTTCCGTTACCGCCTCGCTCGTGTCCGGGTCGTCCTTTTCCTCCTTGGTCTTTCGGAAAAAGACAATGGGCGTTCCTTTCTCGCCCTTGCGCACATGCCCTCCGAACTGCTGAACCTGTTTAAAGGTGAGCCATGCGTTGTGTCCGTAGCCCTTCAGCATAAGCTGCATTTGCAGTATCAGGAAATTGGAACGGGAGTAAGGGCGGTTCGTACCGAGGTTGTACGGTGCGCCTATGGAGCTATCCACCGACCAAGGGCGTTGCCATTCGATTTTATTGCCCTGTGCAAGCAAGGCTTCAATCGTCTCGAATATGTGCGAGGAAACAATATCCCGCACGTTTATTTTGGTTACTGTCGTTGCCATAACAAAGAAGTTTGGGGGCGGTTATCCCGCCCCCTGTGATGGAATAGGTTAAAACTGGAAATCGCCCAATTGGCGGTACGCAAGGGCAAGCTTTGCCTTGATGCTCGTTCCGAGGGCTTCCAGCCCTGCGGACACGGTGTCCTGACGGCTTGTCTTAAAACGGTTGCTGCCCCCGCACTGGATAATCACGGTCACTTCGCCGTAGGATTGGATGGAATCAAATTCCTTTACCGCCTCCTCCAGTTGCTCGATGTCCTCGTAGAGGGTCTCAAGCTTTACCTTTTTGGCCAGCCGTTCCTTGGCCAGTTCCTCGGGCTTGGTGTCCGCTTGCACAAACTCCACGGTCGGGGGCTGTGGCGCAGGGCTGCCGTTAGAAATTACTTTCTTGTCGTCCGCCTTTGCGGGGGTGGCAGCTGTGTGGGTGCCGTTCTGTTTTTCTTTCATGGCTGAAAGGGTTTTTGGTGTTAAGAAAAGAGAGCATGCGCTAAAGCGCTTATGCCCTGTGTAGGCACCAAAAAGTTAGTTGGGAGCGGGTGTGCAAGTAGGAATCCGCAGGAGCATTTCTTGCACATCCATTTCACCCGCGAGCAACAAAATAACTTTGTGACTCACTGGGCATGGGCGGAACAGACAAACAGAAGACCGATTGAGCCAAGCTTGATGCGCGTGGAAAGACGACGTAATAATGAAGTTACTTTTCAACACTGCATCTTTATAAGTTTTACTCTTAAGACAACTTAAGTTGCTACATTGTTGGTAACTTTACTTAATTAGGATTATCTTCTGCTGCTAATTTTTTTATCAAAATCGAAGCAGGTTCTGATAGTTATTCCAATAGTAAACTAGCGGGATGGCTAGAAAAGAAGCACTATTTGATTATAATTATGTCTTGTATTCTGAATGGTTTAAAACTACAAGTTTCATCAAAAGATGACGAGTAAAATAAATACAGTGAGTTTAGATATACTTAAATATACATTCTCGGGCCACGATTCTTTTCAATGTCGTCAACTTTGGCTCAAAAAGGGATATGATTATGTACAAGAGCAAAAGTCTTTTAATGATGAAGATGCTGTTGTAAAGCTAGGTGTTGGAAAGAATATGGTAGCAGCTATTCGATATTGGATGAAGGCATTTAATATTATCAACAATAAGGACATCCCTACAGAATTTGGAAAAAGGTTATTTGACGAAGAAGTGGGCTATGATCCTTATTTAGAAGATGAAGCAAGTTTGTGGTTGTTACATTATCAGCTTGTCAAAACCGAATTAGCGTCTATTTATAGTATTGTCTTTAACGAATTCAGGAAGGAGAAACTATTTTTTACGAGAGAAACCTTTTTGAATTATCTGAAAAGGCTACAAGAGTCTGATGCTGAAATCAGTTTCAATGAAAATACTGTTGCAAAGGATTTTAATGTGTTTGTAAACACTTACAAGGCCGACAATCAAAGTAATGACGTGGAAGATAGTTTCTCGGGAATTTTGTCCGAAATAAACCTACTTAAAACAATCGGAAAAGGTAAGGATGAGCAATTCCAGATTGAAAATAATGAAAGAGATAACCTACCGGCAGTAGTTATACTTTATTCCATTTTAGATAATCCCAGCTATAGCAATTCCATTAGTTTGAATTCTTTAGAGTTTGACTCGAATAGTCCAGGATCAATATTTGCCCTCAACCGCATAGGCTTAGTTAATAAAATCAATGAAGTTGTGCAAAAAAATAGTGGGATAACGTTCACTGACCATGCAGGTATAAAGGAATTACAGTTCAAGAACAAGCCAAACGCATACTTAATCCTCGACGAATACTATGGCAAATAATTATTCCACATCGGTTAATATCCTTAGAGATGCCGAAAGGGATTTCCACTATATCCCGACCCCCAATGCAGGGCAGGTAGTAAGCCAGATAGTTAACGATTTCAAGAAGGGAATTCGTTCGTTCAGTATTGTGGGCACATACGGAACGGGTAAGTCTTCTTTTTTATTAGCGTTGGAACAAAGTCTCTTAGGAAGGAAGCGATATTTTGAGCCAAACTTTATGGCTGACCCTAAAATTGAATTCATAAAGGTGGTTGGCTCATATTCCTCAATCGAGGAGCAGTTTGCTGACATGTTTGATGTAGAGACACAGAAGAACAGGCAGGAGAATGTCTTTTCGGGAGTTTTTAACAGGTATCACGCTCTAGGAAAAGACAACAGTATTCTCTTTTTATTCATAGACGAATTTGGCAAGTTCTTAGAATATGCAAGCAAGCACAATCCTGAAAATGAGTTGTATTTCGTCCAGCAATTGGCTGAGTTCTGTAACAACCCGAAGCATAATATCGTATTAATTACTACGGTTCATCAAAGTTTTGAATCCTATGCTTATTCTCTAAGTGGCACACAGAAGCAAGAATGGACAAAGGTAAAAGGGCGTTTTCGCGAAATCACTTTTAACGAACCCGTCGAGCAGCTTCTGTTTTTGGCATCCGAACATGTTTCCTCCAATCTCGAAGTTAAACCTTCTGCCTCCGCTATTGAGAGATGCCTACAGCTTGCGATTTCAGCAAAAGCATTCAACATCAATAGTAATTATTTAAATGAGATTGCTATCAAGCTCTTTCCATTGGATGTTCTTGCTGCAACTACCCTTACGCTTGCTCTACAGCGCTATGGACAAAATGAAAGATCACTATTTACTTTTTTAGAATCAACCGACCATACCGGCCTGACAAGATATAATAAACAGGAAAATCCCTTCTTCAACCTAGGCTGTGTTTATGATTACCTAAACTTTAACTACTATTCATTCCTTACCTCCAAATACAATCCTGATTTTTCGGCATGGAGCTCTATTCGGTCTGCAATAGAAAACATTGAAAGAACATTTACCTCCTTAATAAACGACCACATCAAAGCAGTAAAAACCATAGGTTTATTGAATGTTTTTTCACCCACAGGCTCCATAATTGATAAACAATTCCTTAGCAATTACCTCAAGTTTGCTTGTGGCATCCACGATAGCCCTTATATCTTAAAGAGTCTTGAAGATAAAAGCATCATTCGTTTTCGCTCTCATAGCCAGCGTTATATTCTATTCGAAGGAACGGATTTAGATATCCAAACGGCCCTAATTGAAGCGGGGAATAAAATTTCAGAAGTTAGCGACATAACCACGCTACTGAACAGATACTTTCAGTTCGCTCCGGTATTTGCCAAACTATCTTCTTATGAGAAAGGCACACCTAGATATTTCGAATTTAAAATCTCAGAATATCCCATCACCATGGAAGCCCCACTCGGTGACATCGATGGTTTTATCAACCTTGTTTTTAATGGTAAGCTTACTGTAGACGACATACAGGAGGTGTCAAAAAATCAGAAGGAAGCAGTTATATATTGTTTCTTCAAAAATTCTGCAGACATAAAAAACCTCTTGTTCGAAATTGAAAAGATCCAAAAGGTTACCGAAGAGAATAAAGAGGATAGGGTTGCAAAGAGGGAACTGGAAAATATCATCGATTCCCAAATTCGGTTGCTTAATCATTACATTTCCGACAGCATTTACACCGACAGTCAGGATGTGCAATGGTTTTTCAAGGGTGAGAAAAAGGTAATCGCCGAAAAGAAAGACTTCAATAAGCTCCTTTCCCAGGTTTGTGAGCTGGTATATAGTGCCACCCCAGTTTTCAAAAATGAACTGGTCAACAAACACCGCATCTCCCCTTCAATTCATACTGCCAAGAAAAACTATTTTAAGGCATTGGTTAATAGTTGGGACAAAGAAAATTTGGGATTTGAAGAAACCAAGTTCCCGCCTGAGAAAACCATTTATCTTTCATTATTGAAAGAGAATGGCATAACCCCTGTTAGAGACAATGCATCGAATGTTGCGGTCAATAAGAACTCCTCGTTTTTCAGGCTATGGAGTATATCTGAAAAATTTATATGCAGCGCAAAGTTTGAGCAGAAACATATTTCTGAGTTCGTTAAGATTTTGAATAAACGCCCCTTCAAATTAAAGCAAGGATTAATTGATTTTTGGGTGCCGACCTTTCTTTTCCTGAAGCGAGATGACTTCGCCATGTTTAATGAAGATGGTTATATACCATACCTGTCAGAGGAAAACTTGGAATTGATTGCTAAGTATCCTCATCAATTCTCAATTAAAGCCTTTGATATTGATGGCGTAAAGCTGGACATTTTCAACAGCTATAGGGCCTTTCTTAACCAATCCGCTGAGATAAAGTTCGATAATACATCATTTATTGAGACGATAAAACCATTCGTGGTTTTTTACAAGCAATTGCCAGAATATACCAAACAAACGAGACGTCTTTCTCCAGCTGCGTTAAAAATTCGTCAGGCAATAGCAACCAGTAAAGACCCCGAGAAAACGTTTTTTGAGGCGTTTCCTAATGCATTGGGCACCTCGCTTAATGTATTGTTACAAGACCGGTCGAAATTACAGAGTTATACAGTAAGTATTCAAAGTGCGGTTCGAGAGCTGCGCACGGCTTATGATGAGTTAATTAAGAGATTTGAAGAGTTTATCTGTAACGAATTTATCGGAAAAACTCTTGATTTTGAAGATTACAAAGAACTCCTGCAAAATCGCTTTTCTACCCTACAAAAACATTTACTTCTAGCTAACCAAAAGACCTTTATACAACGCCTTGATTCTGCGCTTGATGACAAAAGGGCATGGCTCAACTCCATAGCACAGGCTACTGTCGGAAAGACGCTCGAAGTGTTTACGGATGAAGATGAGATATTGTTATATGGAAAGTTTAAGGCAATGATATTGGAATTGGATAGCCTTACTAACCTTTCAAAAGACGACATTGATGAAAGCAGTGAAGAAATAATAGGGGTGAAAATAGATGCGTTTTTCAGTAATATTGACCCTAAAATTGTAAGAATACCAAAGTACAAGAACCACGAAATTGAGGAAATCAAAATTGCCTTGAAAAAGAAACTTGGCAATAACAGAACTTCAAATATTGCGGCAGTGGTAAACCTATTAAAAGAATTATTGCAATGAATACTGTAAGGCATGTATTAGGTATTTCCGGTGGTAAGGATAGTGCCGCATTAGCTATCTATATGAAGGCCAAGTATCCCTTATTGGATATGGAGTTTTATTCTTGCGATACAGGAAAAGAACTGGATGAAACATACCAACTCATAAAAAATCTAGAAGTTTATTTAGGCATTAAGATAAACTTATTGCAAGCTGCAGAAAACAGTTCGGAAGATCCATTTGACCATTTTTTGAAAATGTATGGCGGGTTTCTTCCTTCCTCAAATTCAAGATGGTGTACTAAAAAATTAAAACTTGACCCATTTGAGAAATACGTTGGAGCCAACCCAGTAATTTCCTATGTTGGAATAAGAGGTGATGAAGAAAGAGAAGGTTACATTTCAACCAAGAAAAACATCCAGTCAATTTTTCCTTTTAGGCGAAATATTTGGAGTGAGGATGTGATTGCAAAGGTAATTTCAAATCAAAGTATAGAGCTTATTCGATCAATCGCAGACAATATTGATTTCGGTAGATGGCAGGATAAAGCGATAGAGACCATTTCAAAAAAAATCGAGCCTTCATTCACCCAAACTCAAAAGCTGAATTTATTGCTTGATCTTGATGTAAAAGCCTTTAATCATTTGGTTTTTGGGTATCTGAAAGGCACTGAGTATCCTTTGGCCAAGGAGGCTTCATTCCCTCTTTTAGACAATGAAGATATCCTGGTAAAGAGTGATATTTTCAGGATTTTGGAAGAGAGTGGGGTTGGCGTTCCCGCTTACTATAAACAACTAGACTTTGATGTAAATGGTAAGATCGGGCAATATGCCAGAAGCCGCTCGGGATGCTATTTTTGCTTCTTCCAGCAAAAAATAGAATGGGTATGGCTTTATGAACAGCACCCAGAGTTGTATAAAAAAGCTATGCAATACGAAAAAGATGGTTATACTTGGGGCCAAGGAGAAAGTTTGGAAGAATTGATTCAGCCCGCACGAATGGAAAAAATTAAAAGTGAATACTTAAAAAAAATGGAAAGAAAGAAGATTAAAAGCCAATCTCAATATTTAATTGATATTTTGGGTGAAGATGATAGTGTAGGTTGTGCCTCGTGTTTTATTTAAAAAGACTTGTATGGAAAGCATAAAAGGCTTTTTTGATTCCTTTAAAGAATTTATTTGGGATATCATTGGATATTTATTGCCCGGAAGTTATATTCTGATCCTACTCTCAGTTTTTATTGAGCCAACTTATTTTATTACTCCATCACTTGGTGCAAACACAAGTGACTTTTACATTTTCATATTTATATCTATATCATACTTGCTTGGCCACGTGGTTTACGGCTTTGGTTTATTAAAGGAACATATTTTGGGAAAGGATTCCTATACAAAAAAAATTGAAAAACAGGTTGCATCACGGAAAGCTTTTTCACTTTCAAAGAAATTGTTGGCAAATGCGCTTAAGGGAAAAGAACTAATAGATAATCTAGAGACAGCAAGTATTAGGGATCTAAGAAGTATTGCGATGAGTTTTATCCCAGAGCACGACCAGAAAATATATGGATTTATGTTTAGGTCTGAACTGTCAAATCATACAGGGAATATTTCTTTCATTATAGGAATATTGGGATTGTTTTTTACAATTTTTAGTTCCTATTTATTGCCAGTTTTTAAAACAACTACACCGCATCTTATAGTTTATGTGTGTTTGATTTTAAGTTACATCTTTTTAAGGCAGACCCGTGATAGATTTTATGCGATAGCTATTGGGTTGCCATTTTCAATATATACTGCAAAACAACTCAAGCATGAGCTATAAGTCTAAAGTTTTTTTATCCGGAGGTTTTAAAAGTAACTGGCAATCGAACATTATTGAGCAGCTTGATAATCAATTTGTTTTCTTTAACCCAAGAGAGCACGGCCTTGAGCATTCTGAATTTTATACGACTTGGGATATTCACTTTATAAAGGAATGCGATATTTTCTTTGGTTTTATGGAAGCATCCAACCCATCAGGTTATGGTCTAGCTTTTGAATTAGGTGTAGCATATTCATTGAACAAAACGATTATTCTCGTTGATGAAAGGTCGTTGGAAGAACCAACTTTTGCTAGGTATTTCAAAATACTGTATAAGCCCTCTGGAGTTGTAGTAAATAATATTTCAGATGGTATAGAGTTTCTGAAGAAATTTTCTCTTGTTCATGTTAACAAATAACGGAGTTATATACCTTGATTATAACGCCACCACTCCTATAGATAATCGAGTGTTGGATGCAATGCTTCCATACCTAAAAGAAAGTTTTGCGAACCCTAGTAGCACTCATCACTTCGGTTCCATTATTAATGAAGCAATTAAAACCGCAAGGACGCGGGTTGCTAATCTGATTGGAGTAGATGAAGGCGAAATTATATTTACTAGTGGCTCCACAGAAGCACTTAATATTGCTTTAAAGGGAATTGTAGAAAGTTATGCCACAAAAGGCAAACATATTGTTACATGCTCAACAGAACATCACGCAGTGCTTGATACCTGTAAGCATCTTGAGACCAAAGGGTATGAAGTCACTTACTTATCAGTTCAAGGGAATGGATTAGTTTGTTTGGATGAGCTTCGAAATGCTTTACGTCATGACACAATTCTAGTTTGTATTATGCATGTAAACAATGAAACCGGAGTATTACAACCTATTAAAGAAATTGCTTCCATTGCCCATGAGGTGGGGACATTGTTTGTTACTGATGCGACCCAATCAGTAGGAAAAGTAGAAATTGATGTCGATGCACTTGGAATTGATGTTTTATGCCTGAGTGGTCATAAAATGTATGGACCTAAAGGCATAGGAGCTTTGTATATAAGGCGAAATCTAAAGCTTCCTACATATACACATGGAGGGGGGCACGAGAAAGGTTTACGAAGTGGAACACTGAATGCTCCAGGGGTTATTGCATTAGGAGCAGCATGTGAAATAGCACAGCAAGAAATGCATCAAGACGCGGGACGAATTGCTATTTTACGAGATGAGTTGGAAAGCGAACTGCTCAAGATTCCCAATACCTTTATAAACGGCAGTACTGAGAAAAGACTGTATAACGTAAGCAATATCTGCTTTAGAGGATTTGATGCCAATGTAATGATAGGGAGAATGAGAAATATAGCAGTGTCTAATGGTTCCGCATGCACAGCGGCTGTAATTGAACCCTCTCATGTGCTTCTTGCAATGGGATTAAACGATGATGATGCATTTGCATCGCTAAGGTTTTCCTTGGGAAGGTTTACTACACAAAAAGATATAGAAACCGTCATTGAAGCCATTTCAAAATTAACTCAACCAAATCTTGGGCATGCTTAGAAACTGTCAATGGTCAGAAGATAGAGATTACAAGAATAGAACTGAGAATGAGCCTTTGCAATTTTATTTGGACGGCTTGGCCAATAGTACACAATTCCACTTACTACTAGGTTATTTCAGTTCGGCCGCTATTAACCTTTTATCCATAGGCTTTGCCAAATTCATAAGCAATGGGGGTAAAATGCGAATCGTTATCAACCAATTTCTTTCCAAAAACGACAAGGATGCATTTGAAAAAGGCGAAAATGCAGCAAATATTAACCGAGTATTTGATTTGACGGACATTGAAGCTCTAGGGAAAGTGCTCGATGAGTATGATCGGCACTTCTTTGAGTGTTTAGCATACTTGATAGCGGAAAAGCGCATAGAGATAAAGGTAATTAAGCCGAAGAACAGCGATGGGATAGCACATTACAAGTCAGGTGTTTTCAGTGACGGTGAAAATTTTGTGGCATATAAGGGTTCTTGCAATTTCACCTTGTATGGTCTATCAGAAAACCTTGAAGAGTTAGAAGCCTTTTTGAGCTGGGAGAATGGCAGGTCGAACAAGCTCATAAAGAAGCAATTAAGGGTTATCGATGATTACTTTGCCGAAAAGGATAAAGAGGTTGAGTATCTATCAGCAAGTGAAATAGAGATTGCTATTAGAGATAAGTTCGGGAATAAAGACCTGGATGAATTGATTGTGGATGAAGAGGAGTTGTTGAATAAGAAAATGAGCCTAGTTGGTAACAAACGCTTAAAGCAAACCATAGTTAAGCTGCATAACGATTTAGATAAAATTAGAAGAAATCCCAGATTTCCTTACATTGAAGGTCCAAGGGAATATCAGAAGGAAGCCTACATCAATTGGGTAGAAAATGGTTATAAAGGAATCTTTGCAATGGCCACCGGAACTGGTAAAACGATTACTTCACTGAATTGTTTGTTGAATGAGTATAGGCGAAATGGAAATGATATTTATCATGCACTGATCCTTGTTCCGACAATTACTTTGGTAGAACAATGGGAAAGGGAAGTGAAATCATTTAATTTTAAGGAAGTTTATAAAATATCATCAAAAGTTGACTGGCAGGCCGATGTAACTACTTTAATTTCTACTGCGAAAAGAATCCCTGTTTCGTTTATTCTTATAAGTACCTATGCTTCCTTTGTTAAGGATAAATTTCAAAGCGTAGTTAGAAATCTACCAATAGACACAATTTTTATTGCCGATGAGGGACACAATCTGGCTTCACCGACAGTGGCCAGTAAGCTAACTGAGTTTAATCCAGATAAAAGGATTGGCCTATCCGCAACGCCTAAGAGGGTTTATGATCCAGAAGGTACAGCCGAAATGGAAAAGTTCTTCTTAGATAAAGAGCCATATACCTATTCCTTCCCTATGGAAAAGGCTATTCATGAAAAGGTGTTGTGCCAATATGATTATTATCCGCATATTATAAAACTTACGACGGATGAAATGGCAGAATATACCGAAATAAGTAATCAACTTGCTAAATTATACCTATACGGGAATTCAAATCCCGACAAAGACTCCATTATTGAGCGCTTATTGTTAAAGAGAAAGAGAATAATTCATAAAGCCGCAAACAAACTCCCAGCTACGATAGAGATTTTAAAAGAACAGTTTAAAAAGAAAGGCGACCTGAAGTATACTTTTGTTTATGTTCCTGAAGGAGAAACGTTTGAAATACTAGAAGATGATGGGGAACCTATAACAGATAACGTCCGACTAATAAACCAATATACACGAGAAATTGCGAAAATAGATGAAAGTATTTTGGTAAATCAGTTCACCAGCGGAATGAAAGATAGGGACGAAATCTTAACCCAATTTCAAAGCGGGAGTATTGATGTAATTGCCTCAATGAAGTGTTTAGATGAAGGAGTTGATATTCCTCGAGCAGAAACAGCCATTTTTTGTAGTAGCACGGGAAACCCTAGGCAGTTTATCCAAAGACGGGGAAGAATTTTACGTAAACATCCTGCTAAGAGATATGCCACTATACATGATTTAGTAGTAATTCCTGATTATGAAGGAGCAATAGAAGGGACGGAAACTTATACTTTAGAAAAGTCGCTTGTGAAAAAAGAACTAGAGCGGGTTATGTATTTTGCTTCACTTGCAAAAAATCCTTATTTTACTGAGGATAAGTTTGAAATTGTTTGTAATTACTACAATCTTAACATCTATACTATCCAATCTGAACTTGCTACCACATGACAAAAGATGAATTTTACAAAACATTTTTGGAAGACCCGCTCCTAACTGAAAAAAATTACATCACTCAAGAAAAAGCACAGGAGCTAAATTTTCATCACTCTACAAATTCAAAACTTCTAGAGGTAATTAAAATTGCAATTGTAGGAAACATTGATGGTGAGGGCGAAACTGTAATTATTAGAAAGATTAACCAAAGTCTCAACAAAGAAGGCTGATTATGATTATCAAAAAGATAGAGCTGGATAACTTTATGTGCTATGCCGGAAAAGGTAATTGTATTGAATTTTCTGAAGGCATTAACGTAATTATTGGTGATAATGGTTACGGAAAATCAAAATTGTATGATGCTTTTTATTGGGTAATGTATGACCAAGTTTTCGTTTCTGAAAAGAAGGAGTTCCAGGCCACAAAAATTGTGAAATCAAAGCTGATTTCCGACAAAGCAAAATCCGAAACTGTTAATGATAAGGTTACCACATCCGTAAAAATTACCTTTCACAATTTGGAGCGGGATAACATGTACATTTTGGAAAGGCGCTATTCTATTTCAGTTACAGATGGTAATGTTCAGGAAGATAATGATGGAGAATTTACCATAATGGAAAAAGAATTGTCCTATCTTAATGCTAAAATGATAACAGATGAAGATAGAAAAAGGGCAATCCTTAATAGTATACTTCCTTCTAAAATTAAAGATTATCTCTGGTTTCAGGGTGAACAAGTTGAATCCATCATAGATTTTAATAAACAAGATACGCTTACAAAAGCAGTTGATGTACTGTCTAACATCTCCCGTTACGATGCCATTATCAAAATCGCCGAAGCAGCGGCGGGAACAGCAAGTAACGAGTACCAGCGGGAAATTACAAGATTGAGTAAAGACTCTGTTAAAAGCACCCAATTGGAAGCTCGTAAATGTGAACTGGAAAAAAGAATACAGGAACGAAAAAAAGAAGAAACGGAAATCAACGATAACTTATCAAGAGCGGAATCACGATGCGAGGAACTCCTAAATAAACAGGCAGATGCACAAAAAGTTAGTGTTTTGCAAGAACGTAAAAGAGGCCTTTTAAACAATCTAGCTGCTCTCAACCAATCACTAAAAAGCGAGCAGGTGAGTTTTCATCGCAAAATGTTTCGTAACAAATGGGTCTTAAGAGGGACAGAAGATTTACAAAAAAACTACGCTCAGAAATTCTCAGATTATGAGAAAAGGAAGCTGCAGAGTGCAGCTGAAGATAAGGCAAGAAAAGATATTGAAGATGAGGTAGCAACAAATCTTCAAACACGGTTGCCAATAAATGTACCTGAACCAAATTATGTGGAATGGATGCTTGATAAAGAGCGTTGTTTGGTTTGTGATCGTGAGGCAAAAAAAGATACTGAAGCGTGGTTGAAAATTAAAGAACTTCTTAATCGCGATACATCAAAGAAAAAAAACGGAAAAGAAACCACAAGGACATCTCAGGATTTTTCTGATGACTTTAAGCGCCTATATCAGAATGGATTATCCTTGAGTAACCGAATTGCAGAAATTGCTGATGATATAAGTGAAACTTTGATAAGGCGTAGTGATTTACAGGGAAAAGTGCGGGAAGCAAATAGAGAAATTGAAAATGTCGAATCGGACATCCAGAAATTACTTACAGACACCCTACTGACAAGCGAACAAGCTCAAAATATTTTGAATGAATATTCGATACAGTACAAAAATGCAAAGGATTTCAAAGACGACTTGAACCTGGTATCTCAGGAAATAGAGAATTTTGAAAATCTTCTCGCAGGGATTAACGATCAATTCAAAGATTTAGTTACTGGAGAGTTACCTAGCTGGTTAGTTGAAAAGAGAGATGTAACACAAGATTTTAAAGTAATATCGAAAACCACCCGGGATAGGGTATTCAACAACCTTATAGCTCAATTGGAGCAAGAAGCGAATATCCATTATCAAGCTATGACTTCGGGCAATAAATCAACAAGAGGAAAAATTAAGTTGCGAAAGCTGCCCAACGGAAATTACATGCCTGAAATCATTGATAGTAATGGCAATCCGTTGCTTGGCTTAAATACTAGCAATCTAATTCTTGTTAAGCTATCCGCTATAATGGCCATTATCTCTGCAAAAGGAAATTCGGGTGAGATTTATACGCTCATTACAGATGCTCCTACATCTGTATTTGGGGAAGATTACACACTTGGTTTTTGTAAAACGGTTAGTAAGGTATACAGGCAAAGCATTATTATGAGTAAAGAGTTTTACAAAAATCAGGAACTTAGAAACGAACTATTGAAAAATCCTGATATAAAAGTTGGGAAAGTATACACTATTACCCCATCTATCTTAGAAAACGATAGAATTAATCGGAGTAATCTATCTACAAAAATTGAATCACTCAATTAATATGGAACTGCTTAAACGAATCAAAGATCGAGCACCGGAATATGATGCCATACACGAGAGCTTAATTACTAAGGTTACTCTTGGCCAGGGGGGAAGGGCGGGAACTGCATCTGATGAAACTGCATGGGAACAGGGGAAATTTTTTTCGACTAAATATGAGATATACATGTATGCAGCTCTATTAGGATTAAAAAACGACTATAGAGTTCCCTTTAGTAAAAATGCCAAAAAAGAAAAGTTCATGGAAATTAAATTTTGGCAGCCTAATGATCTTGCTGACTATGTTATTATGGCATTGTTAGCTAAATCAGATATTGATTTTAATGAGTTGGAAAAATTGGAAGAAACAGAGATTGAAAAAGAAATATTGTCCCTAAGAAAATTACTAGAGGAATATGCAAATGGAGGATTAGATAAAATTAGGGCAAAAATGGAATCAGACCCATCATTTTTTGATAGTAATGACAATTGCTTTATCGACTTACTGGAGGAGTGAAACAATAGAGTTGTTATTAACGTTACATACTTGACTGCAACACCTAAATCGTTGTATCTTTAAAGTATGACAGTCAAAGACATCAAACAGCAAATTGCCCCTTATAGCACCAATGAATTACATCTTTGGGAGTTAGCTATCTACCAAGAGCTTGAAGAGCGTGGTGCCTTGCCATCATTTCAAGATGACCCTAAAGTTATGATAAGTATGAAAGCTTTGGATGAGGGTATCGATGCCGGTACGGTAAAGACTATAACCGTGGACGAGTTTAAAGAGCGGATGGCGAAACGCCGCGCCAGCTAATATGTCCGCTTATCAAGTCTTACTTACTGACGATGCCTCGGAGGATGCTATGGCCGCCTATGATTGGTACGAGGAACAACTTACAGGGCTAGGGGATGATTTCTACGAACATTTATTGGTGGCTTTTGACCAACTATCGAATCAACCTAATTCCGGGCGGCATGTTGAATAGGGCATCCGCAAAATTTTAGTTTTTACGTTTCCTTATGGTGTTTATTATTCCGTTAAAGATGAC